>JAICRA010000082.1 GCA_025937615.1 Thermomicrobiales bacterium
CCTGCGCCCGCATCCCGGGTAGCACCTCCAGCGTCGGGTTGAGCACGCCCCAGAAATTGACGGCCATCACCCGCTCGAAGTCGGCGCGGGTCAGCGTCTCGAGCGGCGCGACGACGATGATTCCCGCGTTGTTGACCAGAATGTCGATCCGGCCATATTGACGGGTCACCGCTTCGACCATGGCCGCCACCTCGTCAGGGTCAGCCACGTCACAAGGGACAGCAAGGATCTCGGCGCCGCTCCGTTTCAGATCGGCCCGCGCATCTTCGAGCTCGGTCTCGTCCCGGGCGCAGATCGCCAATCGGCAACCTTGCCGGGCCAGCTCCCGGCTCAGCGCCAGGCCGAGCCCGCGCGAGCCGCCGGTAACGAGTGCAACCGTGCCATATAGATCGGATTCCCGATCCCGTGCCCGGGCCTCACGCGCCGCTACACCCAACGCCAGCGCCGTCCCGGCTGCGACCATGCCCATTCGCCGCCGAAGTCCGTCACGCATTTCTGTCTCTCCTCTCGCTGCGGCCATCAGCGGTCGCCCACACGAGCCGTGGTGCCGCAGGGGGCGTGCCAGCCGGCGCGATCCCGTTCGTCCTCACCGCTGACACCGCGCCCATTCAGGCGCAGAATTGAGTACGGTAATCGTCGTGAAGTATCCGGCCACCTGGACGGTAAGGAAAGAATCAATACAGCATGGCCGATCGAAGTTTGGGAAGCGTTGTTATTGCCGGTGCTGGAGTCATTGGGAGCGGTATCGCTTTCGAGCTGGCGCAGCGCGGGGTTTCGGTCACGCTGGTGGAGCGCGGCCGCATCGGCGGGGAGGCGTCATGGGCGTCGGCCGGTATCGTCTCCTTACCGAGCCGGCCCTGGATGAAACCGGAGCGGGTGGAGCTGGGCCGCATCAGTCTCGAGCGCTACCCGGCGCTTGTCGCCGAGCTGGAGGAGCGGACCGGGCTCGCCATCGACTACCGGCGACCGGGGGAGTGGGTCATCGCCGTCGATGAAGAGCACGCTGAGGCGGAGCAAGCGGTGGCGGCCTGGCAGCGCGGCCTGGGACTCGATGTCGAAGACGTTCCGCCCGCCGTAGCGCGCACGACGGATCCTGCGCTGCCGGAATCCTTGCTCTCGGCCTGGTTCCATCCTGGTGTCGGCTCGCTCTCGGTCTATCGGCTGACGCAGGCTCTGGCCACCGCGGCGCGACAGCTAGGCGCAACCGTATTGGAGGAGACGCCGGTTGGTGGTCTGCTTCGAGAGGGCAACCGGGTCACCGGGGTGCGGTTGCAGGACCGCGACATTAGCGCGGATACGACTGTACTGGCGACCGGTGCCTGGACGCGGCTGCTCGGCGATTCGCTCGGCGTGAGTCTGCCCACCAAACCAGTCAAGGGCCAGCTCATCGCGTTCGCGAATGCGCCCCTCCGACCCGCATCGGTCATCTCCGGACACGGTGGCTACGTCCGTCCCCGCCCGGATGGGACAACGATCGTTGCGGCCACGGAGGAGGATGTTGGATTCGATCGTCGCGTCACCGGCGATGGAGTCGCCTGGCTGCTCGCGCTGACGCGCACCCTCTGCCCCGTGCTCCTCCAGGGCGAAGTCGCCGAAAACTGGACTGGTCTTCGTCCCGGCTCGGAGACGGGTGACCCGCTGATCGGGCCGGTCCCTGGCTATGAGGGGCTCTGGGTGAGTGCCGGGCACTTCCGGACTGGCGCCAAGGAGGCCCCGGCGACGGCGATGCTCGTCGCGGAGGCGCTGGTGACCGGGACGATTCCACCCCTGCTGGCGGCTTTTGCCCCCGCGACGCAAGGGATCAGCGCGTGAACGTCGACCGCGCCGAGCGGAGCGTGCTGGCGACTCCGGGATCGAATCCGCGCATGATCGCCAAAGCGCTGGCGAGCGATGCCGACCTCGTGATGATCGATCTGGAGGATGCCGTCGCACCGGACGCGAAAGCCGCGGCACGTGCAACCGTGGCCGAGGCGCTACGGGAGGGGGACTGGCAAGGGCGCCCCCGTACCTTCCGTATGAACGCGCTCGATACCCCCTGGTTCGTCCATGACCTGACCGAGGTGATTGATGGCGCTCGGGGCCAGATCGACCTGGTCGTGGCGCCGAAGGTGGCCCGTGCAGAAGATGTCCATGTCGTAGCCACCATTCTCGCGTCGCTCGAAGTCGCGTCTGAGGCGAAACACCCAATCGGACTGGAAACGCAGATCGAGAGCGCGGCCGGGCTGGCACACTGCGAGGCGATCGCCGTGGCGAGCCCACGGGTCGAGGCATTGGTTTTCGGACCCGGAGACTACGCGGCATCAATCCGGATGCCGCTCGCGGCCATCGGCATGCCGGATCGCTGGGATACCGACTATCCCGGTCACCGTTGGGACTACCCGCTGCAGCGCATCCTGGTGGCGGCGCGTGCGGCCGGGATTCGCGCCATCGACGGACCGTACGCCGATTTTCGGGATCGTGACGGCTTTCGCCGCTCGTGTCTCGCCGCCCGGGCGCTTGGTTACGACGGCAAGTGGTGCATCCACCCCGATCAGGTCCCGATCGCCAACGAGATCTTCAGCGCCGACGAGGCCGAGCTTACCTGGGCACGGGAGATCCTGGTCGCGAATGCCGAGGCCGAGCAAGCGGGCCGGGGCTCATTCGCCTTCAACGGTCAGATGGTTGATGCCGCCACGCTACGCATGGCGCGCGCCACTTTAGCAAGGGCGTCTCGCGACAGGAACTGATCCTCCTTCACCTTCAATGCTTCCGTTCGACATTGAGCGGTGAGGCCCAGCACTGTCCTGAGGCGCGAGGTACCACAGCATATCGTCCCGCGCGGCTACGGTCTCGACAAGATGCTTCGGATGTCGTCTTGAACAGGCTCGCTGCTATGATCGCCCCGGTACGTGAAGTCGATAGCCGATGGCCGAGAAGCGCGTAGGGTAGGGCAGATGCCGAAACGGGCGCTCCTGAGCGTCTACGACAAAACGGGAGTCGCGGAGCTAGGGCGCGGTCTGGTCGACCTCGGCTACGAGGTCATCTCAACCGGCGGCACGCTGGCCTCGCTAGAAGCCGCCGGCCTGCCAGTCACTGCGGTCAGCGACGTCACGGCCTTCCCGGAGATCCTCGATGGCCGGGTCAAGACGCTCCACCCGCGCATCCACGGTGGCTTGCTTGCCCGCCGCGATGACCCCGCGCACTTGAGCGCACTCGAAGCGCACCGGATCTCTCCGATCGACGTCGTCGCTGCCAATCTCTACCCGTTTGCCGAGACGGTAGCCCGTCAAGACGTGGCCCTCGCGGACGCGTTGGAGCAAATCGACATCGGTGGTCCGGCGATGATCCGCGCCGCGGCCAAGAATTTTCCTGGTGTCGTCGTCCTAACCGACCCGGCGGACTACCCCTCGGCGCTGGACGATCTGCGGGGCGGGTCGCTCTCGGACGCGCGAAGGCGAGCCCTGGCGGCGAAGGCGTTTGCCCACACAGCGGCCTACGACGCTGTCGTAGCGGAGTACTTGCGCGATCCGCGGGAGTGGCCTCAGGAAGTTGCTTTCGCGGGCCGGCTGGCGCGGACCCTGCGCTATGGTGAGAACCCTCAACAACGAGCCGCCGCCTACCGACGACTGCGCGCCGGCGAGCCGGAGCGAGGGGTGCTCGAGGCCGAGCAACTGGCGGGCAAGGAGTTGTCCTTCAATAACCTCCTCGACGCGGACGCCGCCTGGAACGCCGTGGGCGGGCTTACCCAACCGGCCGTGGCCATCGTCAAGCACACCATTCCTTGCGGGCTTGCCGAGCGAAGTGACCTGGCAGCGGCGTTCGACGAGGCCCTGCGCGGCGATCCGGTTTCGGCCTTCGGCGGCATCGTCGCACTCAATCGCCCGGTTGACGGCGAGATAGCCCAACGCATGGCCGGGATCTTCTTCGAGGTTGTGGTTGCGCCGGGATTCGACGACGAGACACTCGAGATACTGGGGAAGCGGAAGTCTCTGCGCCTGCTGCGCATGTCCTCACCCTCGCCATCGACTCCGGGCGGCACTGAAACGATCTGGGACGTGCGACCGATTGCCGGCGGGTTGCTCGTGCAAACGGCCGATTGCGCAGCGGCTGATCCGGCGTCCTGGCGGGTAGTCACCGCCCGCGAGCCGAATACCCTGGAGATGGACGATCTCGCGTTTGCCTGGCACGCCGTGCGGCACGTCAAATCGAATGCCATCGTGCTGGCCCGGGACGGGGCTTTGACTGGAGTCGGCAGTGGCCAGCCGAACCGGCTGGAGAGCGTGCGGATTGCCGTCGCCAAGGCGGGCGACCGGGCTTCCGGTTCAGTGCTTGCCAGCGACGCTTTTTTCCCGTTTCCCGATGGCTTGGAAACTGCTATCGCGGCCGGAGTGACTGCCGCTATCCAGCCAGGAGGCTCGGTGCGCGACGACGAGGTGATTGCCGCGGCCGATCGCGCCGACGTAGCGATGGTCTTCACCGGCACCCGCCACTTCCGGCACTGATCGCGTTAGGCATTGTCCGGGGTCAAGCACCATGATTCCATTTCCGTTCCGGCGCAAGCGGCCGCCGGTCCTCAGGGATTCTGACGTCCGCGCTCGCGTCGTTATTGTCGGCGGTGGATTCGGGGGATTGCGGGCCGCGAAGGCGCTCGCCGAGGCACCCGTGCGGGTGACTCTCGTCGACCGGCGTAATCACCACCTGTTCCAACCCCTGCTTTACCAGGTGGCGACGGCCGCGCTTTCGCCGGCAGACATCGCGCAGCCGATTCGATCGGTGCTGCGCGGCCAGCCGAACCTGGAGGTCATTCTAGCGGACGTCGACGCCATCGATGTTGCGGCAAAGGAAGTCGTCCTCGGCGAGGATGCCGGTCGACTCTCCTACGACTATCTGATCCTCGCTGCCGGGGCGAACCACGCCTACTTCGGCCACGACGAATGGGCCCCAAACGCACCTGGTCTGAAGACTCTGGAGGATGCGCTCGACATTCGCCGCCGGATCCTGACGTCGTTCGAAGAGGCAGAGCGCGAGTCAGATCCGGTCCGGCGCAAAGCGCTGATGACCTTCGTCGTCGTCGGCGGCGGACCGACCGGCGTCGAGATGGCAGGCGCGATCGCCGAGATCGCTCGTTTCTCGCTGGCGCGCGATTTTCGTCACATCGATACCCGAGACGCGAAGGTGATCCTGATCGAGGCCAGTACGAAGCTCCTTGCGGCGTTTCCCGAACGGCTCTCCCGGCGCTCCGTAAAGGATCTGGAGCGACTTGGGGTGGAGGTCCGTTTCGGCAAGCCGGTAACAGCCATTACCCCAGACGCGGTGACTGTCGGCGACGAGAAGATTCCGGCAAACACCATCGTTTGGGCCGCGGGGGTGGAGGCTTCGCCGCTAGGACGTTCCCTCGGGGTGGATCTCGACCGTGCGGGGCGAGTGCGTATCAATCCGGACCTCTCCGTCCCTGGCCATCCCGAGATCTTCGTCATTGGCGACATGGCCTTCCTCGAGGACGCGCGGGGGCGGCCGCTGCCAGGTGTGGCGCAGGTAGCGATGCAGCAGGGAGCGTGGGCGGCGGCGAACATCCTGCGCGCGATCGAGGGAAAGCCGACACGCCCGTTCCGCTACCGCGACCTCGGCAACATGGCAACCATCGGGCGCAATTCGGCGGTCGCCGACATTCGCGGTCTGCGACTGACCGGCTTCGTCGCCTGGCTTGCCTGGGCTGTCGTGCACATCCTCAATCTGATCGGTTTCCGTAACAGGGTGCTGGTCGGACTGCAGTGGCTCTGGTCGTACCTCACCCTGCAGCGCGGGGCGCGGCTGATCACGGGAGAGGCGCAATGAAGCTCTATCTGGCGGGTCCGATGTTCACTGCGGCCGAGGAGGCCCACAATCTACGACTGGCCGCAAAGCTGCGTGATCATGGGTTCGCCGTTTTCTGTCCCAACGAGAGCGAGCCGAGCAGCGACAAGACTCGCACCGATATCACGCCACGGCTGATCTACGACGTCGACATCGAAGCTGTCGAGAGCTGCAACGTCCTCATCTGCCAGGTGAGCGAGGATTCCGGGACCAACTGGGAGGCCGGCTACATGAATTGCCTCTCGCGCCGCGTCGATTCCGGGCGCTATTACGGTGTCATTGGCCTGGCGACCGACATCCGGCTACGTACCCCGCCCCACCCGGAGCGGCATGGGGTGGAGAACCAGACACTGCACATCAATGCCTTTGTCATCGGTGGTTTACAGAGCTCGCTCGGGGTCTACCTGGATGAAGACTCGATGATCAGGCGGCTGCAGGAGATTCGCCGGGAGCGGGAGAGTGGCCGATGACGGATCTGGAGACGCCAGTTCTCAATATCGAGGGTGAGTTGGTTGCCCTGGGCCCGCTGCGACGGGAGCATATCCCGCTCTATCTGCGCTGGATCAACGACTTCGGCACGACGCGGATGCTCGGCATACCGCCACGGCCGATGACGCTCGAGCAGGAGACCGCCTGGTACGAGCAAGCCGCGACCGATGACGCTCGGCCCATGTTTACGATCTATGAGCGATCCTCGGGCCGCCCGATCGGCAACTGTGGACTGCACGAGGTGGACCTCGCCAACCGGCGCACCGTGGTCGGCATCATGATCGGTGAGCCGGACGCCCGGGGCCGCGGCTTTGGCACGGAAGCTATGCGGCTCCTCGTCGACTATGCCTTCACCGTGCTCGGTTTGCACAGCGTGATGTTGACGGTCTTTGAGTACAACGGGGCGGGCCGCCGGTGCTACGAGAAGGTCGGCTTTCGCGAGATCGGGCGCCGGCGGGAGAGCCGCTGGTACCACGGCCGCTTCTGGGACGAGATCCACATGGACATCCTGGCCTCGGAATTCACCAGCCCCGTCCTCGGCGCCGTCTTCGCCGTGGACGAGCGGAA
>JAICRA010000391.1 GCA_025937615.1 Thermomicrobiales bacterium
GCAATCGCCCGACGCCTCGCCAGCGACGGCGCCGCGGTCATGATCGCCGACGTGGACTACCCAGCCGCCGAGGCTGCCGCGGCCGCGATTGGCGAGCGTGGGGTCGCTCAGCACCTCAACGTGACCGAGCCCGTCTCCTGGGACGCCGCGGTCCGCGCTGCCCTCGATCGCTGGGGACGCATCGACGCGTTGGTCAACAACGCCGGCATCGCGGGGCGCTCCGCACCGATCTGGGAGCTGGGCGTCGACGAGTGGCAACAGGTCGTGGACATCGACCTCACCGGTGTCTTCCTGGGCTGCAAAGCCGTCATCCCGGTCATGGTCGACGCCGGCTCTGGCCGCATCGTCAACATCGCGTCGATTGCGGGGAAGGAAGGCAATCCGAACGCCGTCCCCTATTCGGCGGCAAAGGCCGGGGTGATCGGCCTGACGAAAGCGGTCGCCAAAGAGGTGGCCACCAAAGGGGTGCTGGTCAACGCCGTGGCGCCGGCGGTCATCGAAACCCCAATTCTGGCCCAGGTAAGCGACGAGCACATCGCCTACATGACCAGTCGCATTCCGATGGGACGGATCGGCAAACCGGAGGAAGTCGCCGCCCTGGTCGCCTTTCTCTGCTCGTCCGACCTGACCTTTTCCACCGGCGCCGTCTACGACATTTCCGGCGGCCGCGCCACGTATTAGCGTTGCGGACTGGACCAGACGGAGGCAGGCTGGCCGTCGGCCGCGGGGTCGTAGGGGCGACACCCGCATCGCCCGCGCGGTCCCGACGACCGCCGGAGCCGCGAACGGCCTTGCATCTCCACGCAGCCCACTGGGGTCAACTCTCCCCGCCGTCGAGTCCGCACAGGAAGAGCTGGATCGCGGCTAGCGTCTGCTCGGAACCCGGTCCCAGAAATACGTCGTGACTCGCTCCGTAGATGGTTTGTACCCGGGCACGCGGTATGGTGGCCAGCATCCGTTCGGCGGTCTCCGGTCGTATCTCACCTCGCTGCCCGCGCAGAATCAACGCTGGACACCGCACGCCAGCCAGGACGTCCCAATCCGATCGCGGCACGGCGGCGGACTCGATCCGGCGCACGGTGTCAAGGTCATGCCGCCAGCGATAACCACCACCCAGCGTCGCTTCCAAATCACTCGGGATATCGTGGCGGGCACGATCTGGAGGCAGCCCCAATCCCTCTTCATAGAAGCGGGTGGCGTCGGCATGTGAAGCAAACGCTCCCGGCAGCAAGTTGACTGCGGCGAGCGCTTGCGCCGCGCGATCCGTGGTCACCTCGGGATTGGCATCACCCAGGACGACCCCGGAGATGAGCTCGGGGCGCCGCGCGGCGAGATGGTAGGCAACGAGTCCACCATGCAATCGCCCGATGAGCGCCGGCCGTTCGATACCGAGCCGATCGATTAATTCCGCGACATCGTCGGCCATCGTCGCGGGGTCGTAGCCGTCTTCCGGACGATCGCTCTTCCCCCGTCCCCGCAGATCGGGAACCAGCACTTCACGGTCGAGCGAGAGCTGCTCCGCGAGGTGGC
>JAICRA010000236.1 GCA_025937615.1 Thermomicrobiales bacterium
TACGTACAGCATACCACGCACCCGTTGTTGAATCGGTAACATGCCAGGCTTAAACGACGGCATCGCACGGAAAAGGCCGGGGGTAATCGCATGGTACGCCCGAGAGGACTCGAACCTCTGGCCTCTTGCTCCGGAGGCAAGCGCTCTATCCGCTGAGCTACGGGCGCAGACTTCCTACGATCATTGTACCCCAGTTTTTTGGCAGCCATGCCAACCGCGGGTCGCGGCCGTCCAGGTGCGGATTCGAAGTGGCATTCATTGCCGCGGAAGGGCTACCATTTGCAGGTTATGGTGGCGTCACTGAGCGCTTCCGATTCCTGCACACTGGAGGATTAATGTCGTCTCGGGATGGAGTGCCCGAGCCCGGCCGAGCCCGGCTCAACGAAGAAGACGTGGCCTACGTGATGAACGTGCTTCGTAACGCTACGCAGCCAGTCAACACGCAACAACTCATCGACGTACTAAGAAGACATCCGGGTCAATTTCAGACTGCTGCTGGGTCCGGGCCGGACTCAATTGGTGACTCTGCTAGCTAAGCACAGTAAGCGCCGCCAGTTGCCCAATCACTGGCTGCGGTCCTCGAGCCGTCGGGGACAGATTTTTTTGAAGCGTTGAATTCATCGGGAAGGGCATACTTTGGTCGAGCAACAGGTCAAGCCTGCACTGAAATTCGCCGGCACCAAGCGCGAGCAAGAACTAGCAGAAAAGATCATGGGCCTGATCTTGGCCCGAGGCATGTTCATGTCCGCTAACGCGCCGATCAGGATCGCGCTCGGCTCCCTTGCCGAGTTTCTTGATTCGCAGGGCGAGAAAGACGCGCAAGGCCGAATTGACTCGGTCATAGCAGCAAACCCAGCCGCCTTCGCGGTTGAAGATGTAGACGGTGAGCGCTATCTAGTCACGACCCGAGAGGGACGCGCGCCGCTGATTGCTCGTGCAGAGACCCAGCATACATTTGCCTCCCGATTTCACACTCCGCTCCCGAAGCCTGAGGAGGTCGCGCCACGGCCGAGGCCACGCCAAGAGGCCGCTCTAGTCGACGTTCTGGCGGGAATGGAGCCACTTCAGGTCGATGAGCCATCCGTCAAGCCAGAAGCACAACTGGCGGTCGAGGAAGAGCCCGCAGAAGAAGTGCCCGCGGCCGTCGCCCGGACCATCACGACCCAGGTTGTGAAGCCGAGCGATGTGACGGAGGTCGACGATGTCAACCTTGCCGTTGCGCTGCGTGAACGGCTTGGCGCCGATCCGCGAGTCGCAAACTTCGGCGAGCAATGGCTCATGGAGGATCGGGTTCCTCGATTCAGTCGCGGGGATCTGCGCCGGCTACGTGACTACATGCAGGAAAAGGAGCAGCCGCTCACCGATGACGATCTCGCGCAGGACGTCCTCGGTCTACGCCAGGGAGCGCCAGACTTCGAGCTTGTGCGATTCGCCCTCAACTACCGGCTCTCCAACGAACACCGGGAGTTCGAGTTCGTTGGTACCGCAAACCAGCGCTTCTGGAGCACGAGTGGCCTTCCCCAGATCGGCACAACCCGCAGGAAACTCACCGAGATCGGTACCGATTATCGCTATCTGCTCGATGAGGTGCCCGCGGCGCCCGCTTACCGATCACGAGAATCGGTCGATCATGCGTTGACGTTTTATGAATATATCCACGGTCTGCTCCCGTACGACGCCGACATGCAGGCGCTAATGCCGGGACCGATGACATCCAGCCAGAAGTCAGCGGTGCTGACGTTCGAGTGTCCGCAGTCGTTCACGACGTACCTTGTTGAATTGCGCTATCCAACGCCAAATCGCGGTGGATTCATCCTGGGTCTGGATGACTTCTATAGCGAAAACCTGGTTCCGGGCGCAATCATCTCAATCCAGCGGACTGAAAACGATGGGCATTACCGAGTGGAATACCTTGCTGAGGCCGCTCACAGCGACCAACTCCTAGAGTTGGATGAACGTCGCGCCACGCGATACGTCTTCCGACCGACGACGTACGCGTGCGGCGTTGAAGATGCCCAACTCTTGAGCGAGTCTCGCTTTGGCGGGATGGTGAATGAGAAGCCGCTCGATGAGAAGGTGCGCCGGCGCCCGGAAGCAGTGGTGGCCGCGACGTTCGAGCGAATCGGACTCGAGCGAGACGGAAATTACTCGGTTGATTTTGAGACCTTGCTTGCCGCTGTGAACATCGAGCGACCGATGTCAGGAACGCTGTTGCGCTCGATTCTTGAGCATGATGATACCGGAGCGTTTTCACGAGATCCGGAAGCGCCTGATTCGTACACATACGTACCTGGAACGACCCCGTAAGGAGCCGTTTCGGTGGGCGAGATTCAAGAGCAGAACGAGCAGCCACGGACCATGCTCACCGAGGCCATCTCAGCCATCCGGGACGGCGACCTGTCACTGACGCAAATCGCGCGACTGTCCGATCTTTCACGCGTCAATGCGCGGGCGCTGGCAGCTGCGTGGGACTCAATTCCGGAGAGCAACCGCATTGACTTGGTCCGCCGCTTCGACGAACTGTCTGAAGAGCGGGTGGAGTTGAACTTCGGCCGTGCGCTCCGGGTAGCGCTCGACGACCGGTCAGCCGTGGTACGCCAGCTTGCAGTCGCAGGCCTATGGGAAGACGAATCGAGCGAATTACTCCACCGGCTGCGAGACATGCTGGTGAATGACGAGTCTCCCGATGTCCGCGCGCAGGCAGCTGCCGCGCTGGAACGGTTCTCGAGTATGGCGGCAGTCGGATCGCTCGACGAACCTGTGGCAAACGATCTCCGCCATGTGTTGCGGCAGTCGGCGATCGACGCAGACGCTCCATACGCGGTTCAACGCCGCGCTTTGGAATCTCTCGGTCATTATGCGGACGACCCGCAAATCTCGGCCCTCATCACAGAGGCGTTCGATTCTGACGACCACGGGTTGCAGTGCAGCGCCCTGTATGCCATGGGCCGGAGCCAGGACTCGCGCTGGTTGCCGATGATCCTGCTGCAACTCGAGAGCGAAGATCCGGAAATTCGCTTCGAGGCGGCTCGCGCGGCTGGACTCCTCGGCACCACGGATGCCTTGCCAGTGCTGATGCTGGCGGCGCGCGACGACGACGCCGAGGTGCGGCACGTGGCCATCAGCGCGATCGGCCAGATCGGTGGGCGGGGCGCGGTGCGAGCTCTCGAGCGACTGGCCGCGGACGCGGGAGAGGCCGACCTCGAGCTCATTCAATCCGCGATCGATGACGTGAACACCCTGCTCGAGCCGCTTCAGCCTTCTTCGCCGTGACCGGCGCTGCCACCCAAGAGAATCTGATCAATCACGTCGCAGTCGATCCATCGGAA
>JAICRA010000348.1 GCA_025937615.1 Thermomicrobiales bacterium
CGGGGGAGAGTTGATTGTGAATCCCGCGCCGCGTCGGGACCATCAGGAAGTCGCCGCCAATCTCGATTGGATCCTCCAGCGATTCTTGCGATCAAGCGGCAGCGGCCGGGTCTATACACACCCCGTCGACGTTTATCTCGGTCGGCATGATATTGTGCAGCCAGATCTCGTTGTGATAGGCAGCGATCGCCTCGGCATCTACCGACCCGAGGGCATCGTCGATGAGCCGCCTGACATCGTGGTCGAAATTCTTTCCCCCAGCACGCGCGCCATCGATCTCGTTCGCAAGATGGCGCTCTACGCCCGCTCCGGTGTCCCGGAGTACTGGGTTGCGGATCCTGAACGGCGAATTCTGGATATCAATAAGCTACGGGGCGACGATTATGTCCGGATTGAGCCTGATGTCGACGGTCTGCTCACCTCTCCAACGCTCCTGGGGCTTCGCGTCGATCCCTCCGAGGTCTTCTCCGGTCTCGACTGAGCTCGGCAGCCATGTCATTGCTCGACGTCGAAAATCTCCATCTCTCGTATGACGCAGGCGGTGGCCGCGTGGTGCGGGCCGTCGATGACGTCTCCTTCACGCTCAAGCAGCGCGGCGAGGCTCTCGGCATCGTCGGCGAGTCCGGCAGCGGCAAGAGCAGCGTGGCTCTGGCGCTCATGCGCATGCTCCCGAAGAACGTCGCCCGCTTCGACGGCTCGGTGCGACTCGATGGCCGGGAGCTGATTGCCCTTCCGGACGACCAGTTTCGCCGCGAGATCCGCTGGAGCCGCATCGCTATGGTCTTCCAGGGCGCCATGAGCGTTCTCAATCCCGTGCTCCGCATCGGCGAGCAGATAGCAGAGCCCCTCCTGCTCGACCGGCGATTCGACAAAGCTGCCGCTCGCGTCCGCGTGCGCGATCTGCTGCAGCGGGTCGGACTCCCGGCCAATTTCGCCAGCCGCTACCCACACGAGCTCAGCGGAGGACAACGGCAGCGCGTCGGCATTGCGACCGCGCTCGCCCTCGACCCCGACGTGCTGATCCTCGATGAACCCACCTCTGCTCTCGACGTCAGCGTGCAGGCGCAGATCATGAACCTGCTCAAGGACCTCAAGCAGGATCCCGGGATCTCGATGCTTTTCATCACCCACGACATCGGCTTGGCCAGCGATCTTTGCGACCGCATCGCGGTAAGTTACGCAGGCGAGCAGATGGAGCTCGGTCCCGCGGAGCGGGTACTGGTCAGGCCGCGCCATCCCTACTCTCAGCTCCTCCTGGCCTCGTTGCCGCGCCTTCATTCAGACGTCCCTCCCCGGCCGATGCCGGGCGACCCGCCTGACCTGACCGCTCTGCCGCCGGGGTGTCGCTTTCGCCCCCGCTGTCCCTACGCCTTTGCGGCATGTCTCGAGCACCCATCCCCGATCCCTTTGCCCGACGGTGGCCATGCCCGCTGCTGGCTGAACGATCCCGCCGTCGCCGGGGAACGCTACGAAATGCAATTCCGGCCGGCAGAGACCGCCGTTGGCTGAGACACTCCTCGTTCCTCCGCATACTGTCGACCCGGAATCGGGACCCTTGCTGGCGCTCGACGACGTCTCGATGGTCTTCCACACCCGCAAAGGGCTCTTTCGGGGCGAGGTGGTCACCGCCGTCTCCGGGGTGAGTCTGATCGTGGCGCATGGCGAGACACTGGCACTGGTTGGGGAGTCCGGGTCAGGCAAGACGACGGTCGGCCGCATCTCGCTCCGGCTCTTGCGGCCGACGAGCGGCCGGGCGCTCTTCGACGGACAGGACATCTCCCAGCTACCGGAGGAGCAGCTTGGCTGGCTACGCAAGCGCGCGGCGATCGTCTTTCAGGACCCCTTCTCCAGCCTCAACCCGTACATGACCGTTTCCGACCTCGTTGCCGAGCCATTGGTGATTGATGGCGTGAACGATGCCGACGCCCGGCGAGCACG
>JAICRA010000305.1 GCA_025937615.1 Thermomicrobiales bacterium
CGGCCTGCTCGCGTACCCGTGCCTGCCAGAGCAACGGTTCGTGGTCGCGGGAACGAGGCGTCGCCGGGATGCTGGGGGGAACTGCGCCGGAAATGCTCTCGCTCATGTGGCACCCCTTCCTCCGGCCCTGATTGGAGGGCACATCGTGACCTTCCCGGCAGGGCTAGATGGATCGGCAGCACGAACCGATGCCCCGTTCAGATCCGAAGCGGGGTCGTAGGCAGCAGTGCGCAGGTGGTCGTGCTGTCCTGTGATGACTGTAACCAGCCCAAATGAAGTCGAAATGAACACGACCGTGTTGAGAGGGGAAACAACCGGATGGCTTCAAGTCATTCCATTGCGTCCAGGCAGAGCAACTTCGACGCGGGTGCCATGCCCGATGCGGCTCGTCAGGGCAATCGTCCCGCCGTGCGCCTCGACAATCGCTCGGCAGATCGCGAGCCCCAACCCCGATCCCCCATTGGACCGAGCGCGACCCGCGTCGACCCGATAGAACCGATCGAAAACACGCTCCTGGTCAGCACTCTGGATACCGCGACCAGTGTCGGACACCCACAGGTGCACCTCGGCTGCGGCCGATCGACAGCCAACAGTCACAGTCCCTGAACGCGGCGTGTAGGCGAGCGCGTTATCAAGCAGATTGACCAAAACCTGGACCAGCAAATCCTCGTCCGCCTCGAGTGGAGCAGGCTCCGCTTCGGTTCGCAGATTGATGCCGGCCTCGTCAGCCACTGGGATGTACTGCTCGAGGACAAGCGCCACCGTATCGGCGAGATCGAATGCACTCCGGTCCGGGACGAGACGCCCGGTGTCAGCCCGTGCCAGCGTCAAGAGTGTGCCGACCAGCCCCGTCAGGCGCTGCAGATCACTGTCAAGTTCTTGCAGCGCCTCGCGGTACGCGGCCGCCGAGCGCGATCTCGCCAGGGTGATGTCCACCTGAGTGCGCATCAAACTCAGCGGGGTCCGCAATTCGTGCGCAGCGTTAGCCGTAAAATGGCGCTGGCGTTCAAATGCATCCTCGATCCGCGCGAGCATCGCGTTGAAGGTCTGTGCGAGGCGGCCAAGCTCATCGTCTGGCAAGTCAAGCTGCAGCCGGGCACTGAGGTCCTGCGCCCCCACTCGGGCCGCCAGGTCGGTAATCGCTGCCACCGGGGCGAGCGCGCGGCCAGCCAGCAGGTAACCGCCGCCGGCGGCAGCTAGGAGCAGGAGCGGGCTAACCAGGGCAAAGACCGCGAGCAACTGCGCTAACGGCTCATCAACGTCATCGCGATCCAGACCAAATTGAAGGGCACCGACAATTGCATTGGTCGAGCTGTCTCGTACCGGCTCGGTGACGATTCGATAGACCACCTGGTGATCGCCACCTTGTTCACCCTGATCGACGGGCTCGCTTTCGTTGCTCGCGTCACCTTGAGCTGGATCGTCGGTTGGGTCATCCGAGAAGATGTGGGTAGACATCTCGGTGTTCCCCGCAAGCGCGCGAGTAATAACGGCGAGATCCCACCAAGTTTCGGTGGAGTTCGGGAGCGTGTCGGCAATGAGGTGGCCATGCACATCAAACAACAGCAGGAAATACTCGCTACTCTCGCTACTGAGCGGCCCCACTGACGCGAACGCCGGTATGCCATTTTGGATCACGATATTGGCACGCGCGAGTTCCGCCTGATCGAGGAGCTGATCGTCAAAGCTCTCGTAGAGACGTGCGCGCAGCCCAATGAAGACAATGCTTCCGACCAGCACGAGAGTCGCCCCGAGGAGCGCCGTGAACCAGAGTGTCAGACGCCAACGGACTGGCAAACGACGTGTCACGGGTCGGTTGTGAAGCGATACCCAGATCCGCGCACAGTCTGGATCAATTCCCCCGGATAGGGATCGCCAAGTCTCCGCCGAAGCTGCCGGATGTGGACATCGATGACATTCGTCATGTTCGGAAAATCGTAGTCCCACACGTGTTCGGCGATCATGGCCCGGGTCAGGACTCTTCCCGGCTGTCGGAGCATGTATTCCAGGATGCGAAATTCCTTCTTTGGGAGGAAAACCTCTCGTGCCCCGCGCCAGACCCGTCGACTCGCTGGGTCGAGCGTCACGTCCCCAACCTCCAGGACTGCCGGCACGGCTTCAGCTGGTCGTCGGTAGAGCGCCCGAAGTCGCGCCGCCAGCTCCGAAAACGCAAATGGTTTGACCAGATAATCGTCGGCCCCCGCGTCGAGCCCGGCTACCCGGTCGCCTATCGCATCGCGCGCTGTGAGTAGCAAGATTGGCGTGTGGACTCGGTCCTGGCGCAGGCGACGGCAGACGGCCAACCCGTCGATGCCGGGGAGCATGACATCCAGCACGATCACGTCATAGTCGGTGACGGCAACCCAGTCGAGGGCCTCCTCACCGCAGCCGGCAAGATCGACTCCATGCCCCTCCTCCGTGAGCCCCTTGCGCAGAAGTCTTGCCAGCCGGGTCTC
>JAICRA010000275.1 GCA_025937615.1 Thermomicrobiales bacterium
CTGGCGCCGGCGGAGATCTACGCCACCCTGCTGGACGAGGGGATCTATCACTGCTCGATCCGCACCATGTACCGGATCCTGGACGACCACGGCGAAGTCCGCGAACGCCGCGACCAGCTGCGCTATCCCGTCTATGCCAAACCCGAACTGCTGGCCGAAGGACCCAACCAGGTCTGGTCGTGGGACATCACAAAGCTGATGGGACCCGCGAAATGGACCTACGATCCTACTTCTTGATACCCCTATCCGGCTGGCGAATGCTCAGCCTGAACTGATCACGATCACCGATTCTGCTCATCCGCTCCACGGACGCAGCTTTCCGCTGATTTCGGTGAGCGGCTTGCGATACGGAACCGGGCACGCCCATGTCGATGATCGTGGCCGCGCCGTGTTGAGGATTCCGATCGTCGCGACGAGCCTCCATCCGGTACCGTTGAGCCTGCCGTCGAGCAAGCTCTCGCTCGACGGCATCCGGGATCTGGTTCGGTTCGCCTCCTGCGAGGAGAGGACCGGGCGGCTGATCCCGCGGGCCTCCGCTTCCCCCTGTCCACAAGCCGACGCCGAGCCCTCCTCGACGATCCCAGCACCATCATCGAGAGGGTGAGCCATGATCTCCGAACTCGTGACGGCCCGGCACCTGAGCCGCAAGGCCGTGGTCTACATCCGCCAATCCCACCCGCACCAGGTCCTGAGCAACCAGGAAAGCCTGCGCCTGCAATATGCGCTGCGCCAGCGTGCCTGCGATCTCGGCTGGCGGGAGGCCGACGTCGAGGTCGTCGATGTCGATCTCGGCCTGAGCGGGGCCGCCACCGAGCACCGGCGCGGCTTCAAGGATCTGATCGCCCGCGTCACCCTGGGCGAGGTCGGGATCATCCTGTCCTACGACGTCACCCGGCTCGCCCGCAATTGCTCGGACTGGTATCCGCTGCTCGACCTGTGCGGCTATCGCCAGTGCTTGATCGCGGATCGCGATGGCGTCTACGATCCCGGGTCGGCGAACGGCCGCCTCCTGTTAGGCCTCAAGGGCACGATCTCCGAGGTCGAACTGCACACCATGCGTGGCCGTCTGACCGCCGGCCTGCTCAACAAGGCCGAACGCGGCGAGTTGGCGCTGGCTCTGCCCGCCGGCCTGACGCGTGACGCCGGCGGCGGCGTGATCAAGGATCCCGACCGTGAGGTGCGCGATCGGATCGCCCTGGTCTTCACCAGCTTCCTGGAGCAGGGCTCGGTCGGCAAGGTGATGCGAAGCTTCGCCCGCCGGGACCTCGGCGTGCCGCAGTGCGATCGGTTCGGCGAGGCGGTGTGGCGGCCGGCGACGCTCGATCGGATCACCCGGATCCTGAGGAATCCCGCGTACGCCGGGGCCTTCGTCTATGGCCGGACCCGCTCCCGCCCCACGCCGTATTGCAACGGCAAGCGGGGCAGCGTCCCGCGCCCGATGGCGGAGTGGAAGATCGTTGTGAAGGACAAGTACCCGGCCTATATCGACTGGGAGAGCTTCGAGCGGATCCAGGCGATGCTGTGCGACAACCACGCGGAGTATGACCGGAACAAGACGCGCGGCGCTCCCCGCGATGGGGCCGTGCTGCTTCAGGGCCTTGTCTGGTGCGGGCACTGCGGCCGCAAGATGGTCGTGCAGTACAAGAGCAAGAACAGCTATCTTTGCAACCACTTGAATCGGCTCCAAGGCGATCCGGTCTGCCAGCGCCTTCCCGCCGACCCGATCGACGCGCGGGTGGTGGCCGCGTTCTTTGCGGCGGTGACGCCGTCCGAACTGGAAGCCTGGGTGCGCGCTCGGGACGTCCGCCACCAGGCGGATGAGGCCTTCGACCGCGCCGAGGCCCAGCAGGTCGAACGCCTGCGCTACCAGGCGATGCTGGCCGAACGCCAGTTCACCAAGGTCGATCCGGACAACCGTCTGGTGGCCGGCGAACTGGAGCACCGCTGGGAACTGGCGCTGCGCGAACTGCGTCAGGCCGAGGACCTGCTGGCCCGGCACCGGGGAGCCCGCGCCGCGCCGGAGATGCTGTCGGCCGAGGACCGGGAGAGTTTTCTGGCGCTCGGCCCGCGGCTGCCAGCCCTTTGGCAGCACCCCGACATGACGCGCGAGCGCAGGAAGTTGCTGCTCCGCAGTCTGATCGACAAAGTCGTTCTGCGGCGTCTGGCCGCCGACCGGATCAGCGTTCGCATCGTCTGGCGCGGCGGCGAAATCTCCGATCTCGAGGTCGAGGCCGCGGTGCATACCCATCGGTCCCTGACCCGCGGCGCTGAGATGGAGGCCCGGCTCCTTGACCTGGCGCGCCAGGGTCTTGATGACGAGACCATCGCCGCCCGGTTGACCAGTGAGGGTTATCGCTCAGCTCGATGCACTCATGTCCCCGTGGAAACGGTTCGCCATATCCGACAGCACCACCGCGTGCTGCGAAACGAGAGACAGACCCACCCCCGCCACATCCCGGGCTGGTTGACCATGGCCGAACTGGCCAGGCGGCTGCAGGTCTCACGCGATTGGATTGAACGGCGCATTCGCAACGGGACAATCTCCATTGTCCGCGACGCGGCCACCCACCGCCTCCTGTTCCCGGATACCGACGACACCCTCGCCAGTTTCACGGAACTGAAGGCTGGCGCGGTTGATCGCATCGACTGCACCCAGCCAACAAACCGATGAGGGCATCAACATGACCGATCGTAGGTCCATTTCGCCGGCCCCATCAGCTTCGTGATATCCCACGACCAGACCTGGTTGGGACCTTCGGCCAGCAGTTCGGGTTTGGCATAGACGGGATGGCGCAGCTGGTCGCGGCGTTCCCGGACTTCGTCGTGGTCGTCCAGGATCCGATACAGGGTGCGGATCGAGCA
>JAICRA010000092.1 GCA_025937615.1 Thermomicrobiales bacterium
CCCGGACGCGAAGAGCTGGCAGCGCTCGTGCGCGGGCGTCGATCGGTGCGCGCCTTCGAGACGCGGCCGGTGCCGCGGGCCATTGTGGAGGAAGCAATAGCCGCGGCCGGCTGGGCGCCGTCACCACATGGGCGGCAGCCGTGGCGATTCGTCGTCGTCGAGTCCCAGGAGCGTCGCGAGGCGCTGGCCGATGCGATGGCGGAGACGTGGCGGGAGCAATTGCGACTGGACGGACAGGACGAGGCGATCGTCGAGGCACGCCTGCAGAAGAGTCGCGAGCGCCTCCAGCGCGCGCCGGTGCTAATCATTCCCTGTCTCTATCTGGAAGGACTCGACGCCTATCCCGATGTCGACCGGCAGCATGCCGAGGAGATGATGGCCGTGCAGAGTCTGGGAGCGGCGGTCCAGAACCTGCTCCTGTCGCTCTACGCCGCCGGAGTCGACGGCGGCTGGATGTGCGCTCCGCTCTTCTGCCCTGAGGTCGTTCGGGCCGCACTCGGACTCGAACCCGCCCTGAATCCGCACGCGTTGATCGCGGTCGGCTACGCCGCGAGCGATCCGGTCCGCCGGCCGCGTCTCCCGCTGGATGAGTTGATCGTCGACTGGCAGTGAGGAGTCGGCGTCCTGATTACGGGGCGACCCCGCACCAGTCGAGCGTGAACGCGCCAAGCACCTTAGCCGCGGGCGCCAGGGAGTGCAGATCGAGCCATTCGTCAGCGGCGTGCCCGTTGCCCCCGGCCGCGCCGTAGCACCCAGCCGGGATCCCAACGAAGTTGTAGTAGCGCATGTCGTTGATGCCGGTGCCGGACTTGAGCTCCATTGGTGCGCCGAAGACCTGCTGATGCCAGTGGTTGAGTAGCTGAACTGACGGCTCGTCCATCGATACGGTCGATCCAGCGCTCTGGAACCCGTCCCAGACCAGACGCGGGGGGTGCTCCGCGAGCCAGGGATCGCCAGCGATAGTTCCGGAAATTGCGCTCTCGATCTCGCGCCGGGTCTCTTCGACAGTCTGGCCGGGGTAGCAGCTCAACCGGCAATGCAGCTCGCAGGCGCCTGGGACCGTGCTCGGCCAATCGCCGCCGTGGATGACGCCGATGTTGAGATTGATGGGGTGCTCGATGTCGGCGAATGCCGGGTGCGATTCCTGGTTGAGACGGGCGTCCAGGTCCTGCAAGGCCTGCATGATCGGGATGGCCTTGGTGATCGCATTCACGCCCTGCCAGGCCTGCATCGCGTGCCATGACTTGCCAACGATGCCGATGCGGAACCAGAGGACGCCGACGTGGGCGTGGGTGAAGCGGCCGCCGGTCGGCTCGGTGATGACCGCCGCGTCCGCCCGGTAGCGACGGGCGGCGTCGAGGGCGCCATTGCCGGTGCATTCCTCCTCGATCACGCTCTGGACGATGAGATCGCCGGCAAGCTGGATGCCGAGGTCGCGCAGCAGGCGAGGCAGCATCAGGTTGAGCGCGTCGCCGCTCTTCATATCGTAAGCGCCCCGGCCGTACATGCGGTCCCCGATGACGGTCGGCTGCCACGGATCGTACGACCAGGCCGCGACCGGCTCCGGTGAGACGACGTCGATATGCCCTTGCACGATCAGGGACCTGCCGCCACCGGCTCCCTTCCGGGTTCCGGCGACATTCGGCCGGCCGGGAAAGGGCACGCCGCTGTCGCCGGCGTTTGGTAGGTCCTTGACCGAGTCGTCGAGGTCCCAGATGTCGACATCCAGACCGGACGCCCCGAGATGATCGGCAACGTACGACTGGGCGTCGGCTTCGGATCCAAGTGGGCTTGGTCGCCGGACGAGTTCGGCGACGGTCTCGACGAGCTCATCTTGCCGTCTGTCGATCTCGGTCCAGAGGCGGTCGATCGCGCGGCGGTTCGGTTGCGAATCGGTCATGAATTCCCCACTCGACGGTTACCCCGGCCAGTTGCCGCCGTCCACGTTCAGCGTCTGCTGCGTCATGTAATCGGATTCGGCGGAGGCGAGGAAGATCGCAGCGCCGGTGACGTCCTCCGGTTGCTCGATGCGACCAAGCGGAATCGATTCGACGAACTTCCTTTTTGGCTCGCCGATCTCCCAACCGAACAGCTTCGCGAACTGCTTGTCGACCTCGACCCAGAAGGGCGTGTCGACGATCCCCGGCGCAATGCCGTTGACGTTGATCTTGTGTGGCGCCAGCGCCAGTGCCATCGACTGCGTCATGCTGATCACGCAGGCCTTACTGGCGCAGTAGGCGAGGACCAATGCCTCGCCGCGGCGACCGGCCTGGGAGGCGAGGTTGATGATCTTGCCGCCACGACCCTGCTCGATCATCTGCCGCGCTGCTGCCTGCGAGCACCAGAGCAAGCCCTTGCAGTTGACGTCGAACATGAAGTCCCAATCCTCGTTCGTCGTCTCCAGGAAAGGGACGATCTTGCCCACGCCGGCATTGTTGACCAGGATGTCGAGACCCCCGTACGTCGCGACGGCGGCATCGACCATCGCCTGCGCCTGCGCCTGATCCCGCACGTCCGTCTGGACGGGGATCGCTTCGCCGCCTTCTGCAGTGATTTGCTCGGCGACTCCCCGCGCCGCGTCCAGATTGAGATCGGCGACGACAACACGGGCGCCTTCCCGGGCATATGCCTGGCTGATTGCTTTGCCCATCCCCGAACCGCCACCGGTGACCGCGGCAATCTTGCCTTCGAGTCTCACGAGACCTCCTCCGTCATGCGCCATTGCCACCACCGCGGCCGCGCTATTAAGCCAAACGATACCGATCCACAGTCGCCTGATTCAGGGATACGCCAAGTCCGGGCCGCTCCGGCAAACGCACCATGCCGTCAGATCCAACCTCGATAGCTTCCTCGAACAGCTCCGAGCGGAGGACGTTGGGATTCTGGTCGAACTCGAGCAACCCGGCGTTGGGTAGCGAGGCGATGAAGTGCATGTTGGCCATCGCCGCTACGGCCGACGAGAAGACATGGGGAACCACCGGCAGGCCATATGCCTGGGCCAGCGCCGCGACTTTGCGACAGACGGTGATCCCCCCGGTCCAGATCACATCGGGTTGGACGATGTCGACCGCGCGCTGGGCCATGAGGTCCCGAAAACTGGCGAGACCTGTCGCCGTCTCATAGCCGGCCACCGGTACGTCGAGCGAGCGAGCGACTTCGGCGCTGCCAGCTAGGTCGTCGGTCGCGACCGGTTCCTCGAGCCAGTAGATATTCTGGTCCGCTACCCGTCGCATGAACTGGATCGCGACCGACGGTGTCCAGGCGTTGTTGGCGTCGATCGCGAGGCGAACGTCGGGGCCTATGGCGGCCCGCGCTGCGCGGACGCGCTCGACGTCTTCGTCAAGCGATACCGTCGCGTAATCCGGCGCCCACATGTCCGGCAGCGGATTGAGCATGACCTTCGGATTGCGTCCGACTTTCATCTTCACCGTGCGAAACCCACGTTCGGCGTAGCCGCCAACCTCTTCCGCAAGTTCGGCAAGACCTTTGCCACCGGCGTAGAACCCGGCCGAGGCGTAGGCCTCGAGCGTGTCCCGGTATCCGCCAAGCAAGCGGTAGAGCGGAGTCCGCGTGGCCTGACCGATCAGGTCCCAGAGGGCAATGTCGATGCCGCTGATGGCTTGCATCAGCATCCCGCTAGTTCCGCGTTGATGCGAACGCCGTGCCATCCGACTCCAGAGCCGCTCGACTAAAAAGGGGTCTTCGCCAATGAGCGATGGCTGCAGATCATCGAGCACGACGCGCTCCATGCTGTCCAGGGAGCCGCCATAGGCAGCACATTCGCCGAGTCCTACGAGTCCATCGTCGGTCGTGATCTGGACGAGGAGCAGGTTGCGTTCGGGCATGTAATGGATGGCGTCGGCCATCGGTGTGGTCATGGTGAAGCGCAACTTGAGTGTCGAGACCTCGGTAATGCGCACGACGAACGAACCTCCCCAGATAGACGCGAGCGCCAGGCGGGCGCCGCGCCTCGAGCATGTAGTCCAGTTCCGATTCGAGCCCGGCACGAGCGGATTCTTGTGGCCGCGCCCCATGCCGTCCACCGATCAACGATTCATCGCTTGACGATGCTCAGGCGGGCAGTAGTATTCCCCTCGTCGTTCCATGACGGGTCGAGCGCCGAGGCGCGGCATCCCCAGGGCTCGTCTGGGGTTGACCATTCGCCAACGCAACGAGTCAGGGATGACAAGATAGACGAAACCGCCGCGAAGTCGCGGCGGTTACGATTGGGCGAGCCAGCTCATTGGCCGCACAGACGCTCCATGGAGGAGGATCACCGTGAACGATCCCCGGCAGTTCAAAGGCAGGATCTCCAGCTTGAACGCGACCATGAATCGGCGCTCGGTGCTGCGGTTGACCGCGGCCGGGGCGGGTCTCGTCGTTGCCAGCCGCTACTTCACCGCCCCCGTGGCAGCAGAGGTCCCACCCCTAGAGGAAAAAGACACCTACACCGTCGGCTTCGCCCAGGTCGGCAGCAACAACCCCTGGCGACTGGGTGAGTCCAAGAGCATGCAGGATGAGGCCGCGCGTCTCGGCTACACGTTGGTTGAGACCAACGCCAATGAGGATACCGCCAAGCAGATCGCCGACGTCGCGTCGCTGATCGCGCAAGGAGTTGACATCCTCATCTTCCCGCCGCGTGAATCTCAGGCTCTGGCGCCATCGGTGATCCAGGCGAGGGACGCCGGCATCCCGGTGATCCTGATCGACCGTGACGTCGACCACTCGATAGCCAAACCGGGCGAGGACTACATCACATTCATCGGGTCTGACTTTGTCGATCAGGGACGCCGCGCGGCGGAGTGGCTGGTCGAGGCGACCGGTGGTGAAGCCAAGATCATCCAACTTGAAGGGACCACCGGATCAGACCCGGCGATCGACCGCCAGCGAGGATTCGAGGATTATCTGGCCGGAACCTTCAAGGGGACCCCGACGCCCGAAGGTGCGCACGCCGGCATGGAGATCATCGCCTCGCAGACGGCCGACTTCCAGCGCGATATTGGCCGCGAAGTGATGCAGACGCTACTGCAGGCGCATCCGGATGTAACAGCGGTCTACGCCCACAACGACGAGATGGCCATCGGCGCCATCGCGGCGCTGCAAGAGGCCGGCCGCACGCCAGGCGAGGACGTGATCCTGGTCTCGATCGACGGGTCGAACGCCGCCTTGGATGCGATCGTCGACGGGACTCTCGGCGCATCGGTCGAGTCCAGCCCATTCTTCGGCCCGATTGCCTTCGAGACCATGCAGCAGTACATCGCCGGCGAGGACATCCCGGATTGGGTCAAGGTCGAGGATCGCTTCTTCGACGAGAGCAACGCCGCGGAGTTCCAGGGCAAGCAGTTCTAGCCGTCGCCTACACCCCCTTACCCCCTCTCCCGGCTCGACGGGAGAGGGGGATCATTAGTGGATGGGGATAGACCAAGCAAGCATCAGTCAGTTCCAACGAGAAACTGGAGTTCATCGGGCATGGCTGAACCGGAAGGCGTGCGGGAGCCACTTCTGGTCATGGAAGGCATTGAAAAGGCCTTCCCGGGTGTGATCGCACTGGATGGCGCATCGCTGCGGGTCGCGCCGGGCGAAGTCCACGCGATCATCGGTCAAAACGGCGCCGGAAAGAGCACCCTGATCAAGATCCTCAACGGCGCGTACCGGCGTGATGCCGGGACGATCCTGCTGGAAGGGCGGCCCGTCGACTTCCACAATCCCCAGGAAGCTCAGCTAGCGGGAGTCAGCACGATCTACCAGGAGATCAATCTCGTTCCATATCGGAGCGTGGCCGAAAACATCTTCATGGGTCGTGAGCCGCGGCGCTGGGGACTGCTCGATCGCGAGCGAATGAACCGCGACGCCACTGCCGTGCTCGATCGCCTTGGCGTGCATATCGACGTGCGGCGACCACTCAGCACGCTCAATATCGCGTTGCAGCAGATGGTCGCGATTGCGCGGGCGATCTCGACTGACGCCCGGATCGTCATCATGGACGAGCCGACGTCCTCGCTCGACGAACGCGAGGTCGAGGTTCTGTTCGACGTGATCCGCGGCCTCAAGGCCCGCGGTATCGCGGTGATCTACATCAGCCACCGGCTGGACGAGCTCTACGCCGTCTGCGACCGGGTGACGATCATGCGTGATGGCAAGACAATCGACGAGCGCCCGATCGCGGGCGCGAGCAAGGTCGAACTGGTCGCCCGCATGCTGGGCAAGGAGATCGGCGAAGTGCGCCGCTCCGGGGCGACGGGATTCGAACATCGCGGCGAGCGTCGAGTTGGGGACGTCCTGGTCGAGGCGAATGACCTGCAAGGGAACCGGCTCGACGGCGCCAGTGTTACGGTCCGCAGCGGTGAGATTGTCGGATTGGCGGGTCTGCTCGGTTCCGGCCGCACTGAAGTCGCGCGTGCCGTTTTCGGCGCCGATTCTGTGAGTGGCGACTTGCGCGTTCGTGGCAAACCCGCACGCTGGAAGTCGCCGCGGGATGCCATCCGGGCCGGGTTCGGGCTCTGCTCGGAGGACCGCAAGGCGGACGGGATCATCCCCTACATGTCGGTGCGCGAGAACCTCACGCTGGCGGCGCTGCCGGTGCTCTCCCGGAGCGGCATCGTCGATCGCGCTGAGCAGCGG
>JAICRA010000268.1 GCA_025937615.1 Thermomicrobiales bacterium
ACATGTCGCCGTCCGGCGAGACGATGTCGATGAGGTGATGCGGAATGCCCCGGCGCTCGACGAGGTCCGGTTTGGCGACGCCGATGTCGAAGCCGCGATAGAGGTAGCGGGAATCGGCATTGACGACTTCTCCGTCGAACTCCTCGGCCAGAGCAATACCGACCGCCGTCTTGCCGACGGCGGTCGGACCGGCAACCACGATGATCCGTGGGCGCGGGTCTTGCGGTTGCGCTGTGTGCTGACTCAGGTCCGTCTGGTTGTTCCTCGCTGCCACGGAAACTATTATGACGACATCCACCGTTCGGTGATAGACCTGGTCGGTCGCTGGACTGTCTCCGGAGGAGGTTCTCGGTAGCGTGCTGCGTGTCTTCACCCAGTCTCTCAAAGTGGTAACCATTGCCGCTCTGTCGGTCGTCGTGCTCGCCACCGGTGTGTGGGCATTCTCCTACGCCTCGGAGCTCGCTCGTCCTAGCGACGCTGGCGAACCCATCATGCTCACCGTCTTCGAGGACCAGACCGAGGCCGAGATTGCCGATGAACTGGCAGCACAAGGGCTCATTCGATCGACCCTGCTCTTCCAGGGGCAATTCAAACTTTCGGGCGGCGCGCTGGTCCCGGGTACCTACACCTTGCGCAAAGGCATGACCGTCCCGCAGATCGTTGACCGCATCACCGGCGCCGCACCCGCGGAGGAAGCTCCCGCGCAGGCGGCCTCGACGGCTCCGGAGTCGTTCGATATCACGATTCCCGAAGGCTGGCGGATCGAGCAGATTGCCGAGGAATACGCGCGGCTCGGCGGCGAAGGTGGCGCGCAGGCCTTTTTGGATGCCGTCGAGGGGATCGATCGATCACAGTTCGACTTCCTTGCCGACCTGCCCGCTGACGCCAGCCTCGAGGGGTATCTCTTTCCTGATACGTACCGGTTCGATGCCAAAGATCCCACCCTCAATGTCGTCACCATGCTGACGAACTTCGGCAACAAGTACACGCCGGAGATGCGCCAGAGGACCCAGCAGATGGGGCTCACGATCCAAGACGTCGTCACGATGGCGTCGCTGGTCGAGCGGGAAGCGCAAATTCCGGAGGAGCGGCCGACGATTGCCGACATTTACCTGAGTCGCTGGGAGCAGGGGTGGCGGCTGGAGGCGGATCCGACGGTCCAGTATGCGCTTGGCACCCCCGACGAATGGTGGCCGAAGCTCTCAGGAGACGATCTCTTTTACGACAGCCCGTACAACACCTATCAAAAGGATGGGTTGCCGCCGGGTCCGATCGCGAACCCCGGTTTCGCTTCCATCCAGGCGGTGCTCTTCCCGGATGACACCCCGTACATGTACTTCGTGGCCAAAGGTGAGACCGGTGAGCACGCCTTTGCCGTCACCGCGGAAGAGCAAGCCGCAAACGTCGAGACCTACTTGAACAGCGACGGGTAGGGGGGTGGAGCAGCGCACCACGCTTGACCCATCCGGCGGTCCGTACCGGGTGGGGGTTATAGGCGATCCGGTTGCGCACTCACTCTCGCCGGCTTTGCATCAACCGGCGTTGGATCAGCTTGGGATTCCGGCGGTCTATGAACGCTGGCAAACCACAGCAGCTGATCTCGTGCGTCGGGTGGAGGGGCTCCGCGACGCGGAATTCCTCGGCGCAAGCGTCACTGTGCCGCACAAGATCGCGGTGAAGGATCTCCTCGACGAAGTGTCGCCGGCGGCGCGTCGCGCCGGTGCGGTCAACACGATCGTCAATCGCGGTGGAGCCCTGTTCGGGGACAACACCGACATCTACGGCTTCGGCGTAACGGTGGCCGAAGGTCTTGGTGGGCGCGTGCCTCAGGTGGCGGTTGTCCTGGGCGCCGGAGGCGCTGCGCGCGCGGTCGTCCTCGCGTTGGAAGCTGCCGGGGCCGGCGAAATCGTGGTCTTCAACAGGGATGTGGAACGAGCGGCGACGCTCGCGCGGGAACTCGATCCAGCGCCAGTGCGCCCCGCGCGACTCGATGAGAAATTCCTGACGCGGGAGCTTCCTCGAACTGATGTGCTCGTCAACGCCACGTCGCTCGGGTGGCATTCCGGAGAAACGCCGCTCGCGTTGCCACAGCTCGATCTGCTACCGGCTGGCACTCTCATTGCCGACCTGACCTACCGGGACACCGACCTGCTGCTGGCGGCGCAGAGGCGCGGACTGAAAACCGTCGACGGACTGCCGATGCTCGTTCACCAGGGCGCCAGGGCGTTCGAGCTGTGGACCGGCACTGCCGCACCGGTAGAAACGATGCTGGCGGCTGCGCGCGTGGCGCGAGCACGAGCCTGATTGGCCGTCAGGAGGGAGCGGGCGGCGTAAACGTCGCGGCGCGAACTGCCCGAATCTCAGTCACGCTCGCCGACCCTTCGGGCTGATGCATATAGACCACCCAGGGCGTCCCATCGTGGTCCAGAGCAATCGAGGCCCGGGCCGTGATACCGCCTTCGGCCGGCGTGAGTGACACAGCCCCTAGGCTCTTCCCGGAGGGATCAGCGATAAGGCCACCGATGTCCACGTCTCGATTACGGCCGTTGTTGAAGACCGTGTAGATCGTTCCGTCGCCCGCGATGCTGACGACTGGCAGGTATCCATAGTCGCCACGGGCGATCAGCACGGGCTCTGTCCATGCGTCTTTCCCGCCATCCAGTCGCTGCATCATCAAGTCGTTATTGCCACGCTCGAAGAGACCGTAAATGACCACCGCCCCGCCGCGAGGGTCGGAGGCAAGGTCGATCAGACGGCCACCGGCATCGCCACCTTCGCGCACGTAGAGGGTTTGCGGTGCGCTCCACCCGCTGGACGCGTCCAACGGGCGGCTGCTCCAATCGACGCGGACCGCGCTTCTCATCTCCTCGGCGGTCGTGCCGCGGTAGATCGACCACACGACGACGAGCCTGTCGCCGTCGGCGACGAGGTGGGGCCAGGCG
>JAICRA010000182.1 GCA_025937615.1 Thermomicrobiales bacterium
GGGACCACTGCGCTACAGCGCGGGCACGCTGCGAGATCTCCTGATCGGCATCGCGGTCGCGCACCCGAGCGGGACGGTTTCCAAAGCTGGCGGCATGGTGGTCAAAAACGTCTCCGGGTACGACATGCCGCGGCTCTACCTCGGATCCCTGGGCACCCTCGGCGTTGTCGTGTCCGCCAATTTCAAAGTGTTGCCTCGCCCTCGCGCTGAAGCGACGGTCATCGCTGTCTACGACGAGCCGGCTAAGGCATTCGCGGCGGCCGGCGCATTGCGTGAAAGCCGCGAACCGGTCTTGGCGCTCGAGGTCGCCTTCCTGGAAGGAGCGTGGCACCTCGCGACTCGTATCGAAGGCCGTGACGAAACGGTCGCCGCGGTCGCGGCCCGCATAGCTTCCATAACGGGGGGAGACGTCACGCGGCTGGAGGGAACGGCAAGTGCCGATTGGTGGGTCTCCTACGTCGCGAAGCACCAGGTCAGCGACGACGAGAACACTGTCCTCGTTCGGTGCGGCGCGCGTCCAAAGGAGACGGCGGCGCTCGTCAGCGGCATGCTGGCGGCACTGAATCAGATCGGTATCGTGACCCCGTATCTGGCAGCGTCACCCGGGCTGGGGACTGTCATAGCTCGGCTCGACCTCGGCAGCGAGGGATCAGCCGGTCTCCTGGCAGACGTGCAGGGCATCCTGCTCGGACTTGCCGAAACCGTGACTATCCAGGCCGCACCGCCTTCCTGGAAACATGGCATCGACGTCTGGGGGCGGCTCCCCGAAGGATTTGATGTGATGCGGTCGCTGCGGACGCAGTTCGATCCGGAGCGGACGATCAATCCCGGCAGATTCGCTGGATTTCTGTAGCCAGCATGATTGACGGCGGAGTTGCGAGCCCGCCGGAGGAACCCCGCTTCATGGCAGTAGCGATTGAAACAGACGCGGATCTCATGCGTCTCGGTGGGTTTTCAGGCTCCGATGTCCCCGAGGATGATCTACTGCGAGCCTGCGTCCACTGCGGCATGTGCTTGACGTCCTGCCCGACGTACCGGCTCACTGGCCAGGAGATGTCCTCGCCACGGGGACGACTCTGGCTGATGCGCGCGGTTGCCGACGACCGACTCGAACTCCTCGACCCCCTCTTCGACGAGCAGATGTACCAGTGCCTCAATTGCCGGGCCTGCGAGGCGGTCTGCCCGTCCGGTGTGCACTACGGCCCGCTGGTCGAAGCGTCGCGCGCTCAACTCGA
The DNA here is from genome assembly GCA_025937615.1 of Thermomicrobiales bacterium. Next base: position 1,236 of record JAICRA010000182.1, read on the forward strand.
GCAGCATCGCCCCCGCCCCCTTCGTGACCGCGCGTTGCGCCGCCTTGGACTCGATTGGCTCTTCGCCGATAGCCGCCGGCTACGCATTCTGGTCCGGATGGTTCGCCTATCTGAAAAGAGCGGTGTCACCGCGCTCGCGCGCAAGAGCGGCCTGTTGAAGCTGCTGGGCATGGAAGAATTGCAGGCCCTGACGCCGCAGATCTCCCGCCGCGCACTTGTTCCCGGGAACGAACGCTGGGCGGCCGATCCGGTTCGGAACCAGCCGCGCACAGCGCGACTCTTCAATGGCTGCGTCATGGGGACCGTGTTTGCCAACACGAACCGCGCAGCGGCGCGCGTCATATCGAGAAATGGCGCCGACATCGACGTCCCGCTCGAGCAGCAATGCTGCGGCGCACTTCACGTCCATGCCGGGATGATGGAAGAGGCGCGCATCCTTGCCCGGAAGAACATCGATGCCTTCGAGCGGTCCGGCGATGACCCAATCATCGTCACGGCCGCTGGCTGCGGCGCCGCCCTCAAGGAATATGGTTACTTACTGAAAGAGGATCCCGACTATGCCGAGCGCGCGCAGCGATTTAGTGCTCGCGTGCGTGATTTCACGGAGTATCTCGCCGAGCAGGAGCTGGTTCCGCCGACCAAGACGATCCGGCGCGTAGTCACCTATCAGGAGCCATGTCATCTCGTCCATGCTCAGCGCATCAGCCGCCAACCACGCGACCTGATGAAAGCCATTCCCGGTCTCGAGCTCGCTGAGATGAGAGAGTCCTCACTCTGCTGCGGCAGCGCCGGAATCTACAACATCATTCGCGAGGAGATGGCAAACGAGCTGGGCGACCGCAAGGCGCTCCACGCTATGGAGACGCCGGCGACGGAGGTCATTACCGCCAACCCGGGCTGCCAGATGCAGGTCGGCGCTTCCCTCCGCCGCAACGGCAGCAAAGCCCGAGTTCGCCACATCGCCGAGCTCCTCGACGAGGCCTATGGGGGAGCGAAGACGAAGCGCGCCATCATCGGCCGCGCGGCTCGCTAACCGGCCGCAAGCGCTTCCAGTCGGTCGATATCGTCCCGGATCACCTCCAGGCTCGACCGCCAGAACGCTCGATCTCGCAGGTCGATGTCGAACCGCGCCGCGAGGGCGGCCGCACTGGCTCGACCGGTCGATGCCAGGAGCGCGTCGTAGCGATCCGGGAACGTCTCTGGCTCCTTGCGATAGATCGCGTACAGGCCGAGCCCGAAGAGCAGACCAAAGAGATAGGGGTAGTTGTAGTACGAGAGGTCCGCGCTGTAGTAATGCCCTTTGACGGCCCACATATACGGGTGCCGCTCCTCCTTGGCCAGCGCGTCGCCGTACGTCGCGTCTTGCGCCGCTAGCATCAGCCGATTCAACTCCCCGATTGACAATTCGCGCTCGCGACGCCCAGCGAACAGCGACTGTTCGAAGTCGAACCGGCTGAGAATATCGATGACCACCTGGCACGCCCCTTGAGCTGACTGCTCCAGGATGTAGATCTTCTCTGCCGGTTCGGCATCGACGAGCGCGGCCTCCTTGACAAGCGTTTCGCAGAACGTGCTGGACGTTTCCGCCAGAATCATCGGTGTCCGCCGTTGCAACGGAGTGAGCCCGGCCTCGTTCAAGTTGTGGTAGGCGTGACCGAGCTCGTGCGCGAGCGTCGTGACACCGTCATATCCCGGTGAGTAATTTGCGAGGATGCGCGATTCGTCGCCCAGGAGCCACATGCAGTATGCGCCCCCGACCTTGCCCGGTCGCGGCCCAGCGTCGATCCAGCGCTCGACAAAGGCTCGCCTCGCCAGCCCTAACAACCGGTCGCTATATGCCCCGAACTGGTCTTCGATGAATGCGGTTGCTTCTGGCCACCTCCATCTCCGCCCCGCGTCGCCAACCGGGGCGAACAGGTCGTACCAGGCGAGTTCGGTGATTCCGAGTAACCTCGACTTCAGCCGCAGATAGCGCCGAAACTCTGGGAATGAGGCACGCGCCTCCTCGACCATCACGTCGAGGATGTCCCGGTCAATGCCGCTCCAGAAAAGGGACTCATCGAGAGGATCCGCCCAGTCCCGTCTCGCGGCGAGTGTAAGCACCTGACCTTTCACGCCATTGAGCGCGGCGGCGATCGGGAGGGCATGGGCTTCCCAGGCACCGAGCTCTGCCTGCCATGCGCGATGACGAATATCACGGTCGGGATTCATCGCCAGGTTGCGGATCGCACTCATCGGGAGCGTTTGCTCTCGCCCCTCGATCTCGACTCTGGCGGTAATCTGCGACGTGAGATTGTCATGGAGCTTGGCCCACGCGGCGCCCGAAGAGGGAGACAGCTCCGCCGCGAGTGCTTCCGCCTCCTCACTCATGAGATGCCGCGCCGCCGCATGCAGCTGGCGCAACGGGAAGTCGTGCTCCGCCCCTACTGCAGAGCGCTCGACCAGCTCCTCGATCGGCAGGGTTCCCACCCACGCGGTGAAGCGGGTCTGCAGCTTGTCGAGAGCGACGGCGCGCTCCTGGAATTGGCTGAATCGAGCCTGCGCCAGTTCGTTACGGGAGTCCGTTGAAATGCATCCGTACAGGTACGATCCCATCGATTCGAGCCGTTGCGTCACGTCGTTCAAAGCGTTCAGCACCCGTTCGAATTCTGCCAAAGGCACCACTTCGGAGCGACTGGCTGAAGCCGCGCAGACGCCGACCTCATCGAAGAGCTCGACCAGATCTTCGATGCCGCTCAGAAGTCGATCGAACCCTTCGGCAAACTCTGGGGAATCGAGACCGGGGA
>JAICRA010000213.1 GCA_025937615.1 Thermomicrobiales bacterium
ATCTTGCCCTCTCCGCGCATGAGACGCGGCGCATCGAGCGCGAGGAGGGATTCACCGAGAAGGGAAGGTCGGTGGGGACGGTCGGGTTTCCTGATTTGCGAGCAGGCCAGATCGGGCTGGTCTTTGCTACGGTCATCGCGCGCAAGAACCACGGCCAGAACAGCGACATTGATTTCCGCACCCACGAGATCGCCTTCGCTCAAGCGCAGGGGCAGCTCGCCTACTACCAGGAGTTGGAGCGGCAGGGCATCATCCGGCTCATCCGCACTGGAGTCGACTTGGCCGCCTGGCGTGAGGCCTGGGAGGCCGACCCCGCGAGCGCGCCGTTCGGGTTCGTCCTCCTTATGGAAGGGGCGGACCCCATTGTCGCGCCGGAGCAGGCCCGGCTCTGGTGGGCTGATGGGCTACGCATCGTCGGGCTCGCTCACTACGGACCCAGCGCCTACGCCTTCGGTACCGGCAGCGCCGGCCCACTGACCGAGAAGGGCCGCGAGCTGTTACGCATCATGGACGAGCTGGGGATGATGCTCGACGTCTCCCATCTCACTGACGAGAGCTTTCACGAGGCGCTCGACCGCTTCCAGGGACCGGTGCTAGCCAGCCACTCCAACTGCCGGGCCCTGGTGCCAGGTGACCGTCAGCTCGACGACGCCATGATCCAGCGCATGATCGATCGCGACGGCGTGATCGGGGCGGTGATGGACGCCTGGATGCTGCAACCGGGGTGGGTGCGGGGCGAGACGACGAACGAGAACCTCACCCTGGAAGCGGTCGCCGACCAGATCGACCACGTCTGCCAGCTCGCTGGTAACAGCCGCCACGCCGCCATCGGCACCGATCTCGACGGCGGGTATGGCATCGAGCAGACCCCCAACGACCTCGACACCATCGCCGACGTGCAAAAGATCCCGGATTTGCTTTGGAGACGGGGATATGGGGAAGAGGAAGTTGCGGCGGTGATGCATGGGAATTGGTTGAGGCTGTTGGAGCGGGGGTTACCGACCGGGTAGGCGCCCGCAGGAGATGAATACCCTTGCAGCGAGGCATGGGGTTGGCTTACCGGCAATAATCCCGCACGATGCCGGAACCTGACTCCGGCAAGAGTTGGACCTGGATGCCCTTGTATCCGATGTAGAGGTGGCTTTCCAGCGATGTCTGTTCGAGCGAACGCACCGTGCCCAGGACACTGACCTCAACGCAGCTCGCTCCCACCTGGGTCGCGTCCTGCCATTGGATCTCGTCCCCCTTGCCAGCCAGCGCGAAGCCGGTGATCGTCGGTCCGTCGTACCGGATCTCGTTCTCGAGGAAGGTATCTGTGCGGGCAGTTGTGGAAACGGCCCCTCCTGTTGAGCAGACACTGGTGTACGTAACCTTCTCAGCCAAGATGAAGCCGAGGGCTTTGGCCTCGTCCTGCAGCCGTTGTGCATCCCAGCCAAGTGCGGACAGCACGGTCGCGCTGTCGATGACACCTGTGCCTGTGGCCGGGTCGAATGTCCTGGCTGCGTGGGCTAGCACCACTCGTGGCGCAACCAGTACACCGCTGACGAGACCACTCAGGAGCCGCCGTCGGGAGGCACTGCCGGCGAGAGAGCGACTCAGTGAATCGAATCGGCTAGCATCCATGGCTGTCTCCTAGTGCTCGGATCTTGGGAGGTTTCCCTGCTATTTGTGAGGCAATTGAATCAGTATCCGAGGGCAGGCCACAGCCCGCGCCACTCACCGGCCACGTCCGATGCGGTGCGGCGTGCGGTCGGGGCCTGCCGGTACCTGTCGATTCGGGCCTTTGCCAAACGACTACGTGATGCCACGGGGAGGAACCCCGTGGCGAGTGGCAAAGGAGGACGACCGTGAAGTACGCGTTGTGGATCGCGCAGGTGCTGCTGGCGCTGGCATTCGTGTCCGCAGGGGCGACGAAGCTCATCCTGCCAGGTGAGGCGCTGACGGCATTCTACCCGTTCCCCGAGCTGTTCATCCGCTTCATCGGGGTCTGCGAGCTGCTCGGTGCGGTCGGGCTGATCCTGCCGGGGCTGCTGCGCATCCGCCAGGCGCTGACCCCGCTGGCCGCCGCGGGGTTGGCAATCATCATGGCCGGAGCCACGGTGATGACCCTCGTGATAGGTGGAGGAGCGTCGGCGCTGATGCCGCTGGTGCTGGGCTTGCTGGCGGTGTTCGTCGCCTATGGCCGCACACGGCCGTCACGGCGGTCGTCCGCAGTAGCGCCGCGGGGAGCCGCGCTTTCTGCGGCCAGCTAGGCTACGGGACGATCATCGGAGTGTGTCATGACTCCCGCAACCAGAAGCTCCAGTGAGGATCGGATACGCGCCTTGCTCGAGGAGCGGGTGCGGGCGATCCACAACAAGGATGCGCAAGCGCTCACCAACGCCTGCGCTCCCGACATCGTGTCGTTTGACGCGTTGCCGCCACTGCAACGGCTTGGGGCGGACGCCGTGCGGGCACGGGCCGAGGAATGGCTGGGGTGGTATGACGGCCCGGTCGGCTACGACATTCGCGATTTGCGCATTGCCGCTGGCGAGGACATGGCCTTTGCCTCGTATCTGTATCGCGTCACGGGCACCATGACCAATAGCACGACGGTCGACATGTGGCTACGCTCCACCGTTTGTCTGCGCAGGGCAAATGGCGAGTGGCTCATTGCGCACGAGCACACCTCAGTTCCGTTCGACCCCGAGAGCGGCCGGGCCGCACTCGACCTGACGCCTTAGACCAACGGGGGTGAACCAATGCCCGAGCGCGAACCAATCGACGTCACCAACCTCGACCGCTACGGCAACGCGCCGCTACCCTGGAGTCGATCGCGCGATCTGCTTGCAGAGAAAGTACCGGGACCGGAGGTCCCGATGTACCTCAGCACGACTCGGCCGGATGGACGCCCGCACACTGCAGGGATTGGGGCGCTGTGGCACGAGGGCGACCTGTACTTCACCAGCAACCCCGAAACCCGCAAGTCGCGCGACCTCGCGGCGAACCCGGCCTGCACGATTGCCATGCGGCTGCCGGGGATCGATCTCGTCTTCGATGGCGAGGCGACCAGGACGACCGACTCCGCGACGCTAGAGGCGGTCGCGGCACTGTTCCGGGAGGGCGGGTGGCCAGCGGAGGTCGATGGCGACGCCATCACTGCGCCATTCAGCGCCCCGAGTGCCGGTCCGCCGCCGTGGCATCTCTACCGCTTCGAGTTCCACACCGTCGTCGGGGTGGGGACGGAAGAGCCGTACGGTGCCACTCGCTGGCGCTTCGAGCGCGACCCCAGGCCCCGGCTCGGGTAGGGCGCGACGACCGCGTCTCGGCCGCCCCGTGGCACGATTGTTCTGAGTCTAGTAGCGAGCCTCGGTTATCCCGAGGGTCGACGGCAAAGCCGCCGTAGAGTGCCTCCACCTTCAGGTCGGCGCACTCAGCCGTACTTTTTAGCCACGTGGCGCAGATACTCCGCAAGAGCGTCGCCGCGACATGAGCCTGCAGGGAAGGGAAAACACAAAAAACGGGGGGGACCGCTTCATGCACCTGGATACCACGCTTGGCCCGCTGACACGTCCCGAGCGCGGCTGCATCCTCCCTCACGAACATGTCTTCGTCGATCTGCGGACATCGGACCAGCCGGGCTACGCCGAGGAAGACCCGGAGGCTGTCGTTGGCCTGATGGGGCCGGAGATCGAACGCGCCCGC
>JAICRA010000147.1 GCA_025937615.1 Thermomicrobiales bacterium
ACGGCCGCACCCGTACGATCGCCGAGGGCGTCGTGCGCCTGCCGCTGCAGATCGGAATCGATCGTCAGATGCAGGTCGATTCCCCGCGGGGGCAGCCCTCGCAACGAGTCGAGCGCGCGAGTGAAGGGGTTGCCACCGCTGCGACCCGCAAGCTCGTCGTCCCAGGACGCTTCCAGCCCGGAGGCGCCGTAGAGGAGGGGCGAGAAGTAGCCGGTGATCTCGGTCGACGCCGGTTCGGGATAGACCCGCCGCGCGACTCCGTCCGTGAAAACGGTGCGGGCTAGAGCGACCCCATCGCGGTCGTAGATCGTGCCGCGCGGGATAGTGAGCGCCTCGTCGACGAGGAGGGGATTCGAGATCACGTCGCCGGTAGCGGGATCGACGCCCACGCGGTGGGTGATGCTGTCGCTCATCACCACCTGGATGCGCAGGAGCTGGATCGCGCAGAGCGTCAGGATGCTGAGGAAGATCATCGTCATTCGCAGTGCCGAGCGGCCCAGGGGCGGAACCGTCGGCGGCACCTCGGGCCAGACGGCCACGAGGAGCGAGACCCAGCTCAACCAGAGAATCGTGATCCAGCGCGCGTCTGAAATCGAGTCGCGCGCCGCGAGGCCGTACCCGACGATGAGGAAGAAGAGGATTGCGGCGATGCGGCGGCGCGTGATGTGGAGCTGGGACGGCCGGACTACGACCTCGCGGATCGACATGATCGGGATCTCCTGTGGCACCCAACCTTACCTCACCCGGCCCGACCATCTGGTCGCCCGCGTCATCGCAGTTCGAGCGCATGATTCGGCATGCCCCGGGGCTGCATCGAACTTAGGATTGGTGAAGGGAGATGGAGGAATCGGGGGTTCCCAGCGATGGTCAGGACGACGACCGCCGTCAATCAGGTTATGGGGCCCGTCGAGTGGGGACTGCTCCTGGTGCTGGCGCTGCTGTGGGGCGGGTCATTCTTCTTCTCCAAGATCGCCGTCGGTGAGTTGCCGCCGCTCACGATCGTGCTCTGCCGCGTCGCGCTCGCCGCGCTGGCGCTCAACTCCATGGCGGTGCTCGGCGGGCAGCGCATGCCGGCGGATCGTCGCCTGTGCGGCGCGTTCCTCGTCATGGGTCTGCTCAACAACGTCATTCCCTTCAGCCTGATCTTCTGGGGGCAAACCCAGATCGCGTCGGGGCTGGCCGCAATTCTCAACGCCACGACGCCTCTCTTCACCGTCCTGGTTGCGCACGTGGCGACGAACGACGAAAAGCTCTCCGCCGCGCGACTGCTCGGGGTGTTTGCCGGGATTGTGGGTGTCGCGGTGATGATCGGCCCGGGCGCGGATGCCGGCGGGGGCGGCACACTCGCGAAGATCGCGGTCCTCGGCGCGGCGCTGTCGTACGCGTTCGCCGCCATCTGGGGCCGGCGATTCCGCGGGCTGCCACCAGTGCTGATCGCGACCGGGCAACTGTCCGCGTCTGCGCTGGTGATGACGCCGATTGCACTCGTGATCGACCGACCGTGGTCCCTGGCCTTCCCCAGCCCGCGAGCAGTCGCGGCGCTCGTCGCGCTGGCGCTGGTCAGCACGGCGGCCGGATACATCGTCTACTTCGCGTTGCTGGCACGGGCGGGCGCGACCAACGTCTTGCTGGTGACGCTCTTGATTCCTCCAAGTGCGCTGTTGCTGGGAGCCCGCTTCCTGACGGAGGCAGTGGAGCCGCGCGATCTCGGCGGCCTCGCGTTCATCGCTGGTGGATTGGCGGCGATCGATGGTCGCCACTTCCGCCGGCTGCAGAGACGGGTGCAGTCTCAGCCGGCCGTCGCTGGCTGACCTGATCGCTCCTCGTCAGCCCGACGGAGCGGCAAGCGCGTTCGGATCCCCTCTCGTCATATCGTTGCCAACGATCGGCTCCACCCGGGTCTGCCAGAGATGTGCCACGACCGCAGCGGCCTCCCGGATGATGTAGCCGAGCTCCCCGCCACCACCGGTACGGATCGGGCTCATCTCCGCTGGAGATCCCCACGCGCGGAGTCCGACGTCACGCGCCATCATCCGGGAGCGAAAGAGATGAAAACCGTCGCTGACGACGATCACCTCGTCGATCCCGAGCGGCTGCAGGAGCGCCGCGATCCCCTGCATGCTCTCCCAGGTATCGCTGGCCGCGTTCTCGGTCACGATCGCCTCGGGCGGCACCCCCGCGTCAGTCAGGTATGTCCAGGCCGCCTCGGCCTCGGTGAACCCGTCGCCAGGCATCTTGCCTCCCGTCACCACCAGCACCGGCGCATAGCCCGCTCTCCAGAGCTCGAGCGCCCGGTCGAGCCGCGCCCGGAAGACGGGCCCTGGCCAGCCGTTGTATTGCGCCGTGCCGAGGACGACGATCGCCTCGGCGGGACGCGCTTGATCGGTCCGCGCCTGACGGTAGATGGCGACGATGAGCACCAGCCCGGCGACGACCAGCGCCGCAAGGCAGAACCAGACGAGCGTCACGCCCCAGCGCCAGATCTCTCCCCACGGGGAGCGACGGCGACGCAACGGGGACGAACGGACGACCGGAGAGTCGGGAACCGGCACGGCAGCTGGAGCGACGGTCGTGCCGTCGCGAGAGGAGATCATGTCGCAATGATGGTACCGCGTGATGGCTATCGGCTATCGGCTACTAGCTATTGGTCATCGGCTTATTCTCGTCCTTGCCGTCTAGCCGTCTTACCGACTTACCGACTTCCGACTTCCGGCTATGATGCTCAAATGGCCGACTCGGTGCGGGCCTTCTACGATGAATTGGCCGGGAGCTACGATCTCATCTTTGCCGATTGGCAGGGATCGATGCGACGCCAGGCCGCGGCGCTCGATCGGCTGATCCAGGAGCAGCTCGGACCGGGACCGCACGCCGTTCTCGACTGCGCCTGCGGTATCGGCACCCAGGCGATCGGTCTCGCCCTCCTCGGCCACGAGGTCCGCGCCACCGATCTCAGCCCGAACGCGGTGGCTCGCGCCGAACGCGAGGCCGCGCTCCGCGACGCTGCGCTCTCATTCGGCGTGGCCGACATGCGCGAGCTTGCCTCGCAGGTCGAAGGAGAGTTCGACGTCGTCCTTGCCTGCGACAATGCGCTGCCGCACTTGCTCGAAGACGACGACCTGCGTCTCGCGGTCGACAACATGTTTGCCAAGCTCCGGCCGGGCGGGCTCTTTCTGGCCAGCATCCGTGACTACGACCGGCTCGTGCAGGAGAGGCCCCATGGCGAAGGACCGCGTGTCGTCGACGACATTCGCGGTCGCCGCATCGCCTTCCAAGTCTGGGACTGGACCGACGACGGGGCGTCCTACCGATTACATCAGTTTCTGGTGCGGCAAGATGGCGCTGCGTGGCACACGGATCACTTCAGTGTCATCTACCGCGCCCTGCGACCTCCGGAGTTGGTCGCAGCGCTGCGCCACGCAGGGTTCCCCCTGGCCACGATCCACTGGCACGAGCCGGAAGAGACCGGCTTCTTCCAGCCGATCGTGACGGCACGGAAGTCGTGAGTCGTGAGTCGGAAGTCGGTAAGACGGCAAGACGTCCAGGACGATAATAGACTGATAGCCAATAGCTGATAGCCGATAGCCAAAGCGAAAGAAGGGACGCGTCATGGCGACAGAGGTCCGCGAGCGCGCGGTTGAAACGTCCGGCAGCGCCGCACACGAGCAGACGATCGAGCGCTATCGGGACTATGTCACGACGTCGTTCGTCGCCGCCATCGAGCCGGTTACGGTCGCCAGGGCCGAAGGGGCCACCGTCTGGGATCAGGACGGCACGGAGTACGTCGATTGCTTCGCCGGTATCGCCGTCGTCAACGCCGGCCATCGCCACCCGAAGGTGATCGCCGCCGCCAAGGCGCAGATGGACGAGGTGGTCCACGCGGCGACCTACATCTATCACGTCCCGGTTGTCGGTCTCCTCGGCGAGCGCCTGGCCGAGATCGCCCCTGGCCGCTTGCAGAAGAGTTTTTTTGGTAACTCCGGGGCCGAGGGCATCGAGACGGCCATGCGCCTGGCCAAGGCCTACACCGGCAAGCGCGAGTTCATCACGCTGACCCATTCGTTCCACGGGCGCACAGCCGGCACGCTCTCCGTTACGGGGAACAAAGCGCGCAAGACGCGCGGCGGACCATACCTCCCGGGGATCGCCTTCGCCCCGGCGCCCTACGTCTACCGCAACCCGTTCGGGAGCCACGATCCGGAAGTGGTGGCAGAGCGCTGCGCGGCAATGGTCGAGTGGGCGATCGACTACCAGTCGAGCGGGGACGTCGCCGCCTTCATCGCCGAGCCGGTGATGGGCGAGGGAGGCATCCTGGTCCCGCCGGCGAGCTACTTCCGACGGGTAAAGGAGATTCTCGACCGTCACGGCATCCTCTTCATCGCCGACGAGGTTCAATCGGGCTTCGGGCGCACCGGAAATATCTTCGCCATCGAGCACTACGGGGTCCAGCCGGACATCATGGTCCGGGCCAAGGGCATCGCCGACGGCTTCCCCTTGAGCGCCACGATCGCACCGCCGGAGATCGCCGACAGTCT
>JAICRA010000364.1 GCA_025937615.1 Thermomicrobiales bacterium
CTGGACGCGTCCAACGGGCGGCTGCTCCAATCGACGCGGACCGCGCTTCTCATCTCCTCGGCGGTCGTGCCGCGGTAGATCGACCACACGACGACGAGCCTGTCGCCGTCGGCGACGAGGTGGGGCCAGGCGGGATTGATGTCCGGCGCCTCACGAACGTTGATCATCGCCGGTTCAGTCCACTCACCCTCGACGAGATCACTCGTGAGGAGATCGGCATTGGTAGCCAGCGCCGCGCGTGCTTCCGGCGTCACGAATCGCTGGTCCCGCCAGACGACGTGGAGACCGTCGCGGTCGTCTATGGCGAGGGACGCCAGCATCTGATGTCCTGCGTCCGGGTGCGGCGCGACCGGAACGGGGCCGGTCCAGGCACCATCGAGAAACCGCTGATAGACGAGCTGGCTCCAGGCTTCGGAGCCATCGCCCGCGCGACTCGAGTAAATGAGGTGAACAACCCCTTGGCTATCCACCGCAGCCGTTGCGCCAAATTGGGTAGCGTTGGAGCCGAGGGCATGTGCCGGCAGCCAAACTCGCAGCCCGGGATCGAAATGGGAAGCGAACAGACGGCGATCAGTGTTCCCCTCCTGGCTACGAATTTGCGCCGTAAAGAACGCCCAGGCGCCGCCATCGGGTGTGGTCACGACCTGGGGCACCCACTCTTCCCAGACACGGTAGGACCGCCCGGTGCCGTTGTCGTCGACGCGGAGAACCTCGTAGGCCGGTTGGGACACTTCGGCCGGAGGCGGAGCCTCTGGCGTGGGGGACCCCGTTGATTCTTGCGCGAGTATCGCGTGCGGACTAAGCCAGGCGAGCAATAAGCCGAGCACCAGCATTCGAAACAGAAAAAGGGTCATCTCAAAGCCTCCCAGCGAGCTGGCACGCTCGCATGGGTCTGGGCTAAAGCGCGGACAAGCGTGTACCCAACCGGACGTAAGGCCGCCCCATTTCGTGCCGGGCCAATTCGTTGCGCGGCCAATGTACTCTACACGCTCTACACGCACATCCCCTTGCCTCGCCGGTACAGGCGCTCTTCGAGCCCATTGGCCACGAATGAATGAGGGGAGCTGAGCGAGGATCGCCGACGTTGCGCCAGCCGCGGTTGCGATCGCATTGACGGTGTCGTTGCCGCACCACTCCGCCCCGCGTATCACCCGGGTTTGTGCACCGCAGTGGTGGAGCCGTTCTTCGGTCTCGACAAAACAGGTGTCGCAGAATCTCACTTCTTGCACAGTCGCGCCGAGCACGCTGTCGACGAGCGCACCGGTGAATCCGCCGCCGGCACTCGCGAACGCGCGCGGGGATGGATGACGAGCGGTGGTCGTGAACGGGACGGAAGCTATCCAGGCGATAAGCGTCGCGGCAACCGCGGACGCGGTAAGGCCTGCCATGGTTACGCTTCCGGAAGCGCCTCGCGCAGTTGGTCGCAATGTCAGAATCGACCGGGGCTGGGTGCGGGAGCGGGATCCGATCTCGGTCGCCCAGGTATCGGCGGTCGCGGTCGCCACAGCTCCGCCGAATCCGGCGATCAACAGCGAGCGGGTCGGTTCCCGGGGCAACGACGATGCCAGGGCCAAAGCCGCCGCGACGCCGCCGTTAGCCATCACCTGAACGGCGTCTCGTTCTCTGCCGCGCCGTTGTTCAAGGTGAACACTTGCCGGAAGCCGGCCGAGCAGAGTCGAGGAACAAAAGAACGCGAGGAGCATGCCGCCCCCGCGAATGCCCCTGCCGACGACGACCGTCGCGCC
>JAICRA010000046.1 GCA_025937615.1 Thermomicrobiales bacterium
CCCGCTCGCTCCACGGCGTCGAGGGCGCGATCGGTCGCCTCGAGATCGAGCGCGATCGGCTTCTCGCAGAAAATCTGCTTACCTGTTTCAGCCGCGGCCACGATCAGCGGCGCGTGGCTGTCAGTCGAGGAGGCGATCACCATGGCGTCGATGCTCGCATCGGCGAGAACGGACTCCGGGTCGTCCGTCCAATGCTGGCAGCGAACCTTGGTGGCCAGCGTCTCCGCCGACGGCCCGTGGACATCGGCAATGATCGCCAGCTCGGCGCGAGGAATCGCTGATGCCAGGGTCGCCGCATGGCGCTGTCCGATCCGTCCCGCGCCAATGAGCGCGACTCGCACCCGCTCCGACATGCCTCGTCTCCCGTTCAGCTATTGGCCACTGGCTTTCGGCCAGTGGCTGTCAGCTATTGGCTCTAGTCCCCTTGCTTTCTTCAACCAATAGCCAGCAGCCGCTAACCAGGAGCCCGTTACGGCACGCTGGCTGGGTCGAGCGGGTTGGTGCCGTAGGTGAGGACTTCATCACCGTCACCGACGCCGTCGCCGTCAGTGTCGAAGGCCTCGGCCGCGGTGCCATAGACGAAGATCTCATCGTCGTCGACCAACCCGTCGCCATCGGCATCGGAGCTTGTCGAGCTTGTGCCAAATTGATTCACTTCCTCGCCGTCAAGGAGACCATCGCCGTCGCTGTCGTTGTTGAGCGGGTCTGTTCCATAGATGTAGACCTCTTCCCCGTCCAGCAGCCCATCGGCGTCGTAGTCGCGATTGAGCGGATCGGATCCGTAGGCAGCCTCGTCGACATCGCTCAATCCGTCGCCATCGATGTCACCGCTTTCCGAGGAGACCACCGGCGCGGTTGTCGGTACGGGTGCCGGTTCGACGACCTGCTCGGGGGCAGGCGTGGGCGCGATGGCCGTGGGAGCCGCATCCACCGGAGGGAGGAGGACAGTCGGCACGGGTTGGCCAGGTACCGGGGTCGGCGCGCCGGGAGTCTGTGCGACCTGAGCCGCCGCTGGCTGTTCGGCGCCATCGACCGGCTCGCCGAGGGCGGCCACTACGAATGCAGCCGGTTGGGTATCTCCGTTACGAAGTGTCAGCGCCCCGGTCACGAGACGGCCGCTGCCGGCACTGATTGGCGCCGGCTGGCCGCCATCCGCCGTCGCCTGCAGCCGGCCGGAGGTGACCATCATGAGGGCGGGACCCGTGTGCGGCGGCAGCTCGGAGACTTCGCCGGGCAGCAGGATGCCGCGCTGCAACTCGACGTCGAACGTACCCCGGGGGTAGTCGTTGATGGCATCGCTCGTGAACAACACCGTCCCGGCCGTCGCCGCTCCTGGTGCGGCGGCCTCCGGCGGCAACAGCTCGATGACCCAGATGATGCTGGGATCGGAACCGACCGCGTATCGAAGGAAGGGATCGCCGGAGGGCATGAAGTAGGCCTCACCCGCTTCGAGCCGCGTCCGACGGCTGGTCAGCTCGTTGCGGATGACCGCGGCCCCCGTCCGTTGCAGCGTGAACGACGCCGAGCCCGACTCGGGGGCACCGGTCGCGCTCAACCCGACTTCCCGCACCCGCCAGACCAGCGGGCCCTCGACGCCGACCAACCCCTGGGCGACAGTGTGGACGTGAGGAGAGCCTGCCGTGAACTCGGCCGGGGCGGCAGCGGCCTGGGCGGCAGCGGTCGGTTGCGTGGCCGCGGTCGGTTGCGCCGCGGCGGGAGAGGCCGGCTGTGCCGGCAGATCCTGGGCGCCGGCGCGTTCCCCTGAGGGCAACAGCAGCATCATAGTCATCGTGATGCACAGGAGCGCGGTGAGACCGCGGGCCGCTCCCACTGGCAGTGTCCCCCCATAGCCTGCCCGTCTCATGGTCACCTGCTCCTCTGTCTGCCTGGCATCGCGTCGCCCGACCCTGCCGCGGGGATGGGGGTCGGTGTGACTGCTGATGACGCCAGCACCGCTTCCTCGGTCGGCAACATCGACCACCGCGGGAGCGCCGGGCCGTTGGCGTCTCGGCCCGCGCAAGTGAGGAGACTATACTTTTGTTTGGTCCTGGGCGTTGCCAAGCGGGCATCGACCCCGGTCAAATCGACGTAAGGAACAACTTCTTGCCTGCCACGAACCCAATTGCCCCAGATCAGCTTCGAGGACTCCCTGTCTCCGGGCCGACCACCGAAAAGCGCGTCGTGGTCGCCCAGGAGCTCGGCTATTGCTGGGGAGTTCGGCGCGCGCTCGAGATCGTCGAAGCCGCGGCCGAGAGTAGCGGCCCGATCGCCCCAATCGGCGACGTCATCCACAATCCACAAGTTGTCGAGCGGTTGCGTCAGCGCGGCGTCGAGGGCGCGTCGTCAGTCGCCGAGGCCGCCACTCGCGGATTTCGGCGCGTAGCAATCACCGCCCACGGCATGGGTCCGCATCTCGCGGGCGAAGCCGCCTCCGCTGGGGTAGAGCTGATCGACACGACCTGTCCATTGGTCACCAAGGTTCAGCGTCTGGCCCAAAAGCTGGTGCGCCAGGGGTATTACCTGGTCGTTTACGGTGACTCGTATCACCCCGAGGTGCGCGGCGTAATCGGGTGGGCCGGCACATCGAAAGCGGTCGCCGCCAAGAAGATCGAGGACCTTCCCTGGAACGCGCCTCGCGGCACCAGTGGGGAGGGCGTCTCGACGCCTCCACGCAAGGTGGCCGTTGTCTCGCAGACGACTAAGAACGTCGACGAGCTGATGGCGTTCGCCCAAAAGCTGCAGACGATGGTGCTGCCGGAAGGCGGCGAATTCCGCCTGTGCAACACCATCTGTGAGCCGACGTCCGAGCGGCAGAATGCACTGAAGCGCCTGGTCGAGCAGGATCACGTCGACCTTATTCTGGCGATCGGCGGGCGCAAGAGCTCGAATACCGCCCGCCTGGCTGAGGTTGGGAAAGCACTCGGTGTCCCCTCCTACCACATCGAGCGGCCCGAGGACGTCCAGGACGAGTGGCTGGTGGATGCAGACATTGTCGGAGTGACTGCCGGCGCATCGACGCCGGACGACGTCATCGAGGCCGTCGTTGCTGACCTGACCCGCCGCGGATACACACCACCCGAGCACGGCATACGGCCTGCAGATGCGGAATACGTTCCTTCTTACTAACGCCTTAGACTACGCGCTTTTACCCTAAATTCACGCCTCAAAGTTTTATTGACACCCGTTAGGTGCTGAGATATGCTCCGGCCACGTCTGAAATCAGGTCCCAGGTGGGGACCGGGCCAAGTGTGTGCTGAATGCATGCTTGCCCAGATATGCGGTGACACGTACGACCCGTTCCGGCGGGGAGACACGTGACGACCGGCGCTGAAGCCGGTGTTGAGCTTGGAGGACCTTCGCATGGATAAGCGGTTGGAGCACCTCGTCGATCAATTACAGCGTGGCCGGATCGATCGCCGCACGTTCGCGGTACGTGCCTTCGCCCTCGGCATCGCCGGTTCCGCCGTCTTTTCGGCCCTCTCCCGCGCCGGCCTGGTCTCTGCACAGGGAGAGAAGGCGACTGACATCGGCAACCCCGATATCCCGCACATCACTACCACCGACAAGGGAACGATCAAGCTCTATTCTTCATGGCCGTTCACGGGGGTCATGGAGGCGATTGGCTCAGACGCCGTCGAGGCGACCAAACTCGCTCTGTCTGACTACGGAAACGCGGCCGGTGGATTTGCCCTCGAGTACGTATCTCTCGACGACGGTATTGCGGCCAACAACGGCGGATGGGATGCCGGCGCCGAGTCAGCGAACGCGAACAAGGCACTCGCCGATCCCGACGCCATGGTCTACCTAGGCACGTATAACTCGGGTGCGGCCAAGATCTCCATCCCGATCATGAATGAGGCCGGAATGGCCCAGATCTCCTTCGCCAACACCTATCCCGGTCTCACCAAGGCGATCGAGGGCGCCACCGAAGAAGGCGAGCCCGATGTCTATTACCCGAGTGGCAAGCGCAACTACATGCGCACCGTCCCCGCGGACGACGTCCAGGGTGTGGCTGGCGCGAATTGGGCCTATGAGTCGAAAGGCGCGCGCAAAGCATACGTCCTCGACGATCAGAGCCTCTACGGACACGGGGTGGCCCAGGTCTTCAACAACGCCTTCCGGGATCTCGGCGGCGAGGTCCTCGGCGCCGAGGGATGGGACAAGAACGCCCCCGACTATCAGGCGCTGATGACGAAGATCGCTGATATGGGCCCGGACATCGTCTATCTCGGCGCGACTGTCGAGAACAACACGCCGAAGGTCGTACTCGACCTGCGCTCGCTGATGCCGGTCGACCAGGTGACCTGTCTCCTCCCGGACGGCCTGATCACGACGGCCTTCCTGGACGGCGCCGGGGATGCCGCCCAGGGGTCGTTCGTGACGTTCGCGGGCTTCCCGCCGGCCGAGCTCAAGGGACCTGGCGCCGATTACGCCACCCGCATGACCGAGATCCTTGGCCACTCACCGGACTCCTATGCGGTCTACGCGTACGAAGTCGTGGCCGTAGTCATCCAGGCCATCGACCAGGTCCAGGAGAAGGACCGGGGCAAGATCCTGGATGCCATGATGGCCACCAAGGACTTCCGCAGCCTCCTCGGCGGAACATGGTCGTTCACCGAGGAGGGCGACACCGATGCGCTCACCATGTCCCTGAATGAGATCAAGCCGAATGATGAAGGAAAGCTCGACTTTGCCTTCGTCGAGGCGATTGGCTCTTAGCAAGACTCGCCAAGATGAGAGACGAGCGGGTTCGGGTGAAATCCCGGACCCGCTCGCCCTACCAGACACCTGCCCTGATGCGAGCCAGATCACACGTGATGCGACGCTGAGGCCGGTATGGACATCAACTGGACTACCCTGACCCAGTACCTGATTCTCGGGATCACGAATGGGGCAATCATCGCGCTCATCGCGCTGGGCTACACGCTGGTCTACGGCATCGTCGAGTTGATCAACTTCGCCCATGGCGAGGTCTTCATGATGGGGGCCTTCCTGTCCCTCACCATCGTTGGCACCTTCGGCCTGACCTCCGGCGCCAGTTGGGCCCAGATCGCACTCATCTCACTCGTCGCACTGATTGCGGCGATGTTCTTCAGCGGCGCGCTCAACTGGAGTATCGACCGGGTCATCTATCGCCGGTTGCGCAACGCGCCGCGGCTGGCTCCGCTCATTGCCGCCATCGGCGTCAGCTTCATCCTGCAAGGCATCGGCATCTATTGGAAAGGCGCGGCGACCGTCCTGCCGCCGGCGCTCATCCCAACCAATTACCGCTCGATCAACGTTCTCACGGATTGGCTCGGTCTCGAGACCCGGATCCGGTTTCGCGCGCTCGATCTCGCCGTGATCCTCCTCACGGTGCCGCTCCTGGCGGCACTCTCCTGGCTCGTCTATCGCACCCGCACCGGCAAGGCGATGCGCGCGGTCGCTCAGGACCGCGGCGCGGCGGCGTTGATGGGGATCGATGTCAACCGCACGATCGCCACCGCGTTTCTCATCGGCGGCATCCTGGCGGGCGCCGCCGGGTTCATCACCGCTTACTACATCAACAGCGCCCGCTTCCAGATGGGCTTCCGCTATGGGTTGTTCGCCTTCACCGCGGCGGTGCTCGGGGGCATCGGCAACCTCAACGGCGCTGTCCTTGGCGGCTTGATCATCGGTCTCGTCTGGTCGCTCAGTGACGGCTTCCTGCAGACGTTCGTCCCCTGGTGGGGCGCTCAGTGGACGCCGCTGATGATCTTCGGTGTGCTCGTCCTGGTGATGGTCTTCAAGCCGACCGGTCTCCTTGGCGAAGCCGTTCCGGAAAAGGCTTAGGGGCTGCTGTGGCCGATCTCGCGCGCACCCGGAGCAGCGACGAACTCTATGCTCCCGCCGTCGGCGAAAGTCCACGCTCTCTGCGTGATGTGGCGATCTTCGCCGGGATCCTCGTCTTCCTGATCCTCTTTCCGATCCTCGATCAACGATTTGGCTGGGGCCTGCTCGGCGCAGTCATCCCGATCGGCATCTATTGTCTCCTTGCCATGGGTCTGAACATCGTCGTCGGCTACGCGGGTCTACTCGATCTCGGCTATGCGGCATTCTTCGCCATCGGCGCCTACACAGTCGGGTTTCTCACCTCGCCGAGCTCAGTCTTTGTGCGCGCCGGCGTGGTGCCACCGCTGCTGCAAACCTTCTGGCCGGCAATGATCGTCGCCTTCCTGGTGGCGGCGCTCTTCGGGGTCCTCCTCGGCGCGCCGACGCTGCGGCTGCGGGGCGACTACCTCGCCATCGTCACGCTTGGTTTCGGCGAGATCGTCCCAAACTTCTTTCTCAACGCGGTGCCGCTCACGGGCGGGACCAGGGGAATCAATCCGATCGCCAAGCCGGAGAGTATCGGCCCACTCAGCTTCGGCCAGACCGATCAGCGCAACTGGTACTGGCTCATCCTCTTCGTCGGCCTCGTCTCGATTTTCATGATCCTGCGCATGTATGACTCCCGGCTCGGCCGCTCATGGCAAGCGATCCGCGAGGACGAGCTCGCCGCCTCCAGCATGGGCATCGATCTGACGCGGACGAAGCTGTGGGCCTTCGCCCTCGGCGCGTCATTTTCCGGATTCGCGGGCGCGCTCTGGTCATCGGCGTTTCAGTACGTCCACCCCAGCCAGTTCGAGTTCACCCTCTCCATCCTCGTTCTGTCCGCCGTGATCCTCGGCGGCATCGGCAACGTATACGGCGCTGTCCTTGGCGCGTTCCTGATCGGATCGTTCGACCGCATCCTGGCCGATCGCTTGACCGAGCCGCTCAACGCCTTCGGCGCGCGCATCGGTAACGAGTTCCTCGCCACCCACAACGTGGGGACGGACCGCTACCTGGTCTTCGGGGCGGCGCTCGTGCTGATGATGCTGCTTCGCCCGGGCGGTCTCTTCCCGAGCAAGCAGCGCGCGGCTGAGATGGCGCCGGAGACGGAGGATGTCTCGGTCCAGGAACAGCAAGATCTCTTCGATGTGCGCGCCCACGACGACGCGACCGCCGGCGAGCGGGGAGGGCAGGTCGCATGAGCACCGTTGCCGATCTCTCCCCTGAGCCAGACGACGCGCTCCTCGTCATCAGTGAGCTCACCAAGCGCTTCGGCGGTCTCACGGCAGTCGACAGCGTCACAATGGCCGTGCCGCGGGGAGCGATTGCCGGTCTCATCGGGCCCAACGGGGCCGGCAAGACGACCGTCTTCAACATCATCGCCGGCCTCTACAAACCGACCGCGGGCTACATAAGCTTCGATGGGGAAACGCTCTGCTCTGACGATGTCCAGAACGGTAAGGCGAGCTGGCTGCGCCCGGATCAGGTCACCGCGCGGGGGATCAGCCGCACCTTCCAGAACATCCGGCTCTTCGCCAACATGTCGACGCTGGACAACGTGCTGATCGGAATGCATTCCCGTCTCAAATCGACGCCATTCGGCGCGGTCTTGCGTCTCCCCTCGGTCAACCACGAGGAGCGTGAGGCGCGGGCCCGGGCCCGCGAGCTCCTCGACTACGTCGGGTTACGCGGTCAGGCCCCTGTGACTGCCAAGAACCTTGCCTACGGCGACCAGCGCCGTCTCGAGATCGCGCGCGCGCTCGCCAGCCAGCCCAAGCTGCTCCTCCTGGATGAGCCAACCGCAGGAATGAATCCGCAAGAGACCGCCGCCATGACCCGCTTCATCGACCGCCTGCGGCGCGATCTCGACCTGACAATCATCCTCATCGAGCACGACATGAAAGTGGTCATGGGCATCTCTGACCGGGTGACTGTGCTCGACCACGGGCTGAAGATCGCCGAAGGGACGCCCGCGCAGGTTCAGCGCGACCCGAAAGTCATCGAGGCCTATCTGGGGACCGGCGCTGCCGATGCCGTGGGAGCAATCGAGCCAGACCCGACCATGGCCCCGGTCGCGGCGCGCGTAGCGGAGAGAGTCGATGGCGCATAGCACGGCGAGCAATGGGCACGACCGCTCGGCGGTTATGCTCGACGTTGAGGACATCAGCACCTACTACGGCAACATCCAGGCCCTCAAAGGCGTCACGCTCCACGTCAACCAGGGCGAGATCGTGACCCTGATCGGTTCGAACGGTGCTGGCAAGACGACGACACTGCAGACCATCTCCGGACTTCTCAAACCACGTACTGGAACCATCAATCTCGGCGGCAACCTCATCAGCGACAAACCAGCCCATGTCGTCGCCGGGATGGGGGTAGCGCAGGCGCCGGAGGGGCGTCGCATCTTCAACCGCATGACGGTCATGGAGAATCTCGAGCTGGGAGCTTTCTCACATGGCAAGCCCAATCCGGACGACCTGGCACGGGTCTTCACGCTCTTTCCCCGGCTCGAGGAGCGGAAGACGCAGATCGCGGGAACGTTATCCGGAGGCGAGCAGCAGATGCTGGCGATCGGTCGCGCCCTCATGGCGCGGCCTTCCGTGCTCTTGCTGGACGAGCCGTCGCTCGGTCTCTCGCCGATTCTAGTTGACACCATCTTCCAGATCATCCAGGACATCAATGGCCAGGGCACGACCGTGCTCCTGGTCGAGCAGAACGCCCTCA
>JAICRA010000187.1 GCA_025937615.1 Thermomicrobiales bacterium
CTTGCCCATCTTCTCGCCGGAGGCGGTCGTGAGCAGCGGGCAGACGAGCGCAAAGGCCTGCCCCCCATCGGCCTTTCGGATAAGCTCAACGCCGGCGACGATATTCCCCCACTGGTCGGACCCACCCATCTGTAAAGTGCACTGTTCCTCGCGGAAGAGGTGGAGGAAGTCGTAGGCCTGCACCAGCCGGTAGTTGAACTCCACGAAATTGAGCCCGGTCGTCTCCAATCTGGTGCGGTACGTCTCCGCGGCCAACATCTCATTGACCGAAAAATGGCGGCCGATATCACGCAAGAACGGGATATAGTGCAGCGAGAGCAACCAGTCGGCATTGTTGAGCAGCACTGCCGGCGGATTGTCGCCCCATCGGTTGCCGTCGAAATCGAGGTAGCGTTCAAACTGCGGCAGGATGCTCTCCAGATTGGAGCGAATCTCTGCTTCGGAGGCGATGGCCCTGGTGGACGTCTTGCCGGACGGGTCGCCAACCAGCGCGGTGCCGCCGCCACCGAGCGCGATCGGCCGGTGGCCGAACCGCTGCATCGAGGCCAGCATCATCATGCCCAACATGTGACCGACGTGCAGCGACGGCGCCGTCGGGTCGAATCCGACGTAGGCGGTGACGACGCCTTCGGCGAACGCCTGCCGTAGCCCGTCCGGGTCGGAGACATCCTGAACGTAGCCACGTGATTGGAGGTACTCGAGCGGACCGAACCCCCGAGCTCGTGCCTCCGTGATGGCGTCGTCGACGATGGGCGCGGTGGTGGTCACGTCTCAATTGCTCCAGCTGCTTTGGTTCTGATCCTGAAAGAGATAGGGCGAATGGTAACGCGGGAAACGGGTGATAGGGTGGGTGGGTTACGGGGCGCTGGGAGGCATTTTCCTAACACCTCATCACCCTAACACCCCAGCACCTTGGTCCCGTTCCAGGGCGGGAACGAGCAGTACCGGCGCATCGGCTTCGCGCACGAGCTTTTCGGCGACACTGCCGAGGAGCCAGCGCTCGACGCCGCCGCGACCATGCGAGGTCAAGACGAGAAGATCACCCGGCTGTGTCGCTTCGCTGATGGCGAAGAAGGGCGAGCCGGTGAGGATACCGCCAGACGCATCGACCCCCTCGGCCCGCAATCGCGACACGGCCGCGCTCACTGTCGACCGAGCCTCCGATTCCGCCTCCTGCCAGATCCGGTCGGTCACCTCCGCCGTAACTGCCGGCGCCACCTCCACGACGGCGGGAGCGATCGGGAGTGACGATGCCGCGTCGACCGCGCGTACGACATGTACCGGGGCGTCGAATTGCCTGGCGAGTGCGCTGGCGACCGGAAGCGCCCGTTCGGCGATCTGCGAACCGTCGAGTGGGACGACGAGGCGAGAGATGACGACGCTCTGGTCCGCATCCTCGTCTGGCACGCGGAGAATCAGGATGGGTACCGGTGCGGTGCGGGCGACACGATCGGCGACGCTGCCGAAGATGGCACGGCCCACAGCGCCCCGGCCATGACTCGCCATGGCGATCATCTCGACGCCCCGCCGCGCGGCGGTGGCCACGATCTCTTCGTCGGGTTCGCCCTCCGCCACCATCTGCTCGACAGTGACCCCGGATTCCGAGAGCAATGCAGCGGCCTCATCTAGGTCCGTCTGGGCGATTCGGGACCAGGCATCCTGAATGCCCTGAACGGTGTCCTCGTCGCCGACCAGCGAAAAGAGTGCTTCCGCGTAGGCGGGTTTTGCTGGGACGACGCGAAGGAGCACAACCGTGCCGCTCGGGCCGGCGAGTTTCTCCGCCCAGGGCACGGCGCGGAGGGCGCGAGCCGATCCGTCGACCGGAGCAAGAACGTCGGTCATCCAGTCTGTTCCCTTGCGGATCGCGACGAGTCGCTTTTCGCCTCGGGTGCGAGTTGGCGCAAAAACCAGTCTCGGGCCAGTGCCGAGGCAACGGCAAGCGTACCTGGTTCCTCAAAGAGGTGGCTCGCCCCTGGCACGAGTCGCATGTCCACTAGAGCCTTCATTTGCCGCCGCGCCGCGTCATTGAGTGGAATGACCGGCGTGTCGTCGGCTCCGACGATCAGCAGCGTGGGAGCCCGGACACGTTCGAGCGCCTCTCCCGCCAGGTCAGGGCGACCGCCGCGGCTGACGACGGCCCGGACGCGGTCGGGACGAGCGGCCGCGGCGCGTAGCGCAGCCGCGGCGCCGGTGCTGGCGCCGAACAACCCGATCGGCAGGTCACGCGTTTCCGTTTGCGGCTCGAGCCAGTCGATGGCGCCGGTGAGCCGATCTGCAAGGAGCCCAATGTCGAACCGGAACTGCCTCGTGAATCGATCAACCTCGTCTTCCTCGCGGGTGAGAAGGTCCATCAACAGCGTTCCCAACCCGGCCGCTTGCAAGATCTCCGCGACGTATCGATTGCGGGGAGAGTGGCGGGATGAGCCGCTACCGTGTGCGAAAAGCACCAGCCCTCGCGCCCCGTCGGGAAGGGCAAGGGAGCCTTCCAGCTCGGCAGCAGGGAGTGAAAGACGAACGTCGCGGGGCTCAGGGAGCGGCCGTGGGGAAGGAGTCGCGTTCATCGGGGGCCTCCAAGTGGTGCACAGGGCGATAAGGCTATCGGTGTCGAACGACGGCCGAAGCTGGTGTCGGCTGCAGATGCAGGCTTGCCGTCTCCGGTCTATACGCCGAAGGGCCAGGTCTCCGGCGTTTCATCTGGCGCTTCGAACCCGGGGTCGGCGTCGAGCGGTTCCACGGCGGACGTGCGGTCGATGTGGAGCACGGTGTCGAACTGCCTAGGCAGTATGGCGTGGAAATAGTGACTGAATCGCTCCGTTTCTGGTTTGTAGATGACACCGATAGCACGCTCCAGGCGTGGCTGGGCGAGGATTTCAAGCGCCGCACCCTGGTTCCGTAGATCGATCATGAGGTCAGCCTCCGCAATCGCGGAAGCCTGATGCAGCAGGTCTTCATACGATCCGGGGAGTGCCGGGAGAACCCGGCGTCGGCGCGCCGGACTGTCCCATTCAGACGCCGCTGTCACTGTGCCCTCGTAAGTAGTGAACCCGATGCCATAGGTCTCATCCGGGTGGCGCTCTCGCATGAGCTGGCCGACGTTCAGCTCGCCGACCACGCCCATCTCGGTGGCACGAGCATCGCCAAGGTGCGAGTTGTGCGCCCAGACGGCTATCCGCGCGTAACCGTCCTGCTCGTGTAGGTGCGCGATGAGCGAGTCGATCGTGTCGGCCATGTGTTCGTCTCGCAGATTCCACGAGGAGACGCGGCCGCGGAACATCGAGCGGTAGTAGGCGGCGGCGTTGCGGGCGACCCGCGCGTTCTGCTCGGCGAAGAACTGTTCGTCCACGCCCGAACGTCCGTCACGGCCCCTCAGCTCAGCAGCACGCTGCTGCAGCTCGAGGAGTTGCCCGACGACTTCATTCTCGCAATCCTCGGCGAGACCGAGAGAAACCATCTGCCCATAGACCTGTGGGTTGTCGCCGAAATCGTCGAAGCATGCGTATCGAGCCCGCGCGCGGGCCGCGGCATCCGGATCGACCTTGTCAAGGTAGGCGACGACCGCCTCGATCGACCGTGAGAGCGAATAGAGATCGATGCCGTAGAAGCCAGTCTTGGGTTTGCCGGGGGGCAGCGCGTCGTTGTAATCGCGTAGCCACTGCACGAACTCGCGGACGTCCTGATTGCGCCACATCCAGCGCGGAAATCGATGAAAGTCTCCGAGAGCTGTTTCCGCGTCCGGATCATCACTTTCACCGCGGACGAAACAGTTGATCCGGTAGGCATCGGGCCAGTCCGCTTCGACCGCAACGGCATTGAATCCTCGTTCCTCGATGAGACGGCGGGTCATGGCGGCGCGCTGCGCATAAAACTCAGGAGTGCCATGCGACGCTTCGCCAATAAGGACGATCTCGGCATGGCCAAGACGCTGCAGTAGTGGAGCAATATCGGCCGCTTCGCCACGGAGCGGTAGTC
>JAICRA010000216.1 GCA_025937615.1 Thermomicrobiales bacterium
ACGGCCGGAACCTGCATCCTACCCGGAGGTGTCGATGTGAAGGAGCAGGCTTCAAGTGGGCGCTCCCGAAGCGCCCACTCGATCGCGCGGGGACGCAGGCTTTTGACCCACAATGCGGGGGCCGCTGCCCCCGACGTAGGATTGCCGGTCGTTGACGAGTCAGATGCCAGGTGGGCGGCCAGTTTCGAGGAATGAGAGCTTGGAGAGAGGGATGCGGTTCGGGATCTTCACCTTCAGCCGGGCGCCATACACCGACATCGCCCGGTACTTTCGGGTGGCGGAGGAGCTTGGCTTCGCGAGCGCCTGGGTCAACGACGATCTGATGGTGCCCGACTATGCCGACTTCGAGCCCTGGACTTTGCTCGGCGGCGTGGCGCGCGACACCACGCGCATCCAGCTGGGGACGATGGTCACCGCCATCACCTTTCGTCACCCGACGTTCCTGGCAGCACAGGCTCTCACCCTCGATCAGATTTCGGAGGGCCGTGTCGCGGTCGGTCTTGGCTCAGGTGGTCCGCCCCACCCCTACGGCGCATTCAGCCAAAACGAGTGGTCCCCACGGGAACGGGTGGAACGGCTCGAAGAGCATGCCGCCATCCTCGACCCGCTCTTGCGCGGTGAGCGCGTGACACGCGACGGGCAGCACTATCCGATCCGGGACGCCCAGCTTCCGCCTCCAGTGCAACGCCCCCGCCCGCCGCTGATCATCGCCGCTCACGGCGACCGGGCCTTGCGTGTCGCAGCTCGCTACGGTGATGGCTGGAACACGCTTGGCGGGCAGCCATTCCCGGCGGGACTCGATCCAGCCCATCGCTTGCCACTGGCTGAGGTAGTCTCGCGGACACGCCGACTGAGCGAGCGGCTCGATGAGATCTGCGTTGAGATTGGGCGCGATCCGGCCACGGTCCAGCGTTCGGTGTTGGCGCTGAGCCCCAATCCCGATCCGTTCTCATCGCTCGAGGCGTTCGACGAATTCGTCGGCGGTTACGGCGCGATTGGTATCGGGGAGCTCATCTTCTACTGGCCGCCAGTCGAATATTCGTACGGGCACCGGACCCCAGTCCCGGCCGAGCTCCAGACCCGATTCGAACGCATCGCCGCCGCGAGGGTGAGCCGATCATGACGCTGCTGATCCAGGCCGCCAACCTCGAGTACGCCTATGGCGGCAACGACGTGCTGACCGGCGCCACGTTCGAGATTCGTCAAGGGGATCGCCTGGCTTTGATCGGCGCTAATGGGTCGGGGAAGAGCACCCTCTTCCGGCTCATGGCCGGACAGCTCCGGCCGCAGCAGGGGACACTCACCCTGGCGCGCGGCACCCGTGTTGGCTTCCTCAGCCAGGAGCCCGATTTCGATCCCGGTCAGACGGTGCGCGAGGCTATCGCTCTTGCCACCGGCGACCCCACTGCGCTCGAGGCGAGGGCCCGCGAGCTCGAGCAGATGATGGGGGAGGCCGCGGGCGACGAGGAGCTGACGGCGATCATGGACGCCTACGCGGTTGTCCTGGAACGGCTCGATAACGGCGCCGAGACGGCGCAAGGCGACCGGGTGCTTGCTGGCCTCGGGTTCCCCGAGTCGCGTCGCGACCAGTCGATCGAGCAGCTCAGCGGCGGGGAGAAGAAGCTGATCGGGTTGGCGCGGCTGCTGATCGAGGAGCCAGATGTGCTCCTCCTCGACGAGCCGGACAACCACCTCGACTTTGCAGGCAAGACCTGGCTCGAGGGGTACGTGCGGGACCATCGGGGGGCGGTGGCCGTCATCTCCCACGACCGTTACTTTATCGACCGCGCGGCCAACCGCATCTTCGAGCTGGAACAGGGACGCGTCGAAGGGTACACCGGGAACTACGCCGCCTACGTCGCGGAGAAACGCGCACGTCTGGAGCGGGGCGCACAGTTGCGGGAGCTGCAAGAGCGGGAGTTCCGCAAGCTGAAGGCGAGCGCCGAGCAACTGACCCAGTGGGCGCGGCAGAATCCCAAGTTCGCCCCGCGTGCCGAGAACATGCGCCGCAAGCTTGCCGAGGAGCGGGAACGTCTGGAGAACACCCCGGCGCCGGTGCTCAACCCGCGCCAGATTGACGTGGCATTTGCCGCCGAGCGCGGCTCGACGCTCGTGTTGGACGGCAAGGGGGTCTCAAAGTCGTTCGGCGAGCGGATGGTGCTTGAACCGTTCGATCTCCAGATTCGCCATGGCGAATCAGTTGGCCTGGTCGGGGCCAATGGCTCGGGGAAGACGACGCTCTTCCGCATGGTGCAGGGCGCGGAGCCACCCAGCGGGGGCACGCTGCGTCTCGGTCCCTCGGTGGTGGTCGGCTATTACGCTCAGGAGCAGGAGACCCTGGACGCGGACGCGACGCCGATGGAAGTCGTGCGGAGGCTGAAGCCGATGTCGGAGCAGGCGGCGATTGGCTTTCTCAATCGCTACCTCTTCACCCGCGAAGACATGCTCGGTCGTATCCACGGGCTCAGTGGTGGGCAGCGAGCGCGCTTGCAAGTCGCCGCGCTGATCCTGCGCGGTGCGAACTTTCTGCTCCTGGACGAACCAACGAACAATCTCGACATCCCGAGCGTCGAGCGTCTGGAAGAGGCGTTGCTGGCGTTCCTCGACGAGGGACAGGGAACGATCCTCACCATCTCCCACGACCGCGCGTTCCTCGACACCATCTGCGGCCGGATCCTCGAGCTGGACGATGGTGTGGTGCGCGATTACGTGGGTGGCTTCACCTGGTACGACGAGCACCGGGGACAGGGGCGGGAGCTGACGATCCGCCCGCCGCAATCACCGCCGCCACGAAGAGGAAGGCGCGACAAGCGACCTGTACCGACGTCGGTTTGAGTGCGGCGATCTAGCGCTCTGGGACGTACTGCAGTGTGGCGGTGGAGTCAGGCTCGAGACAATGCACATCCCATTCGACCGAGCCGTTGGGACGCTCGAGCTTGTAGGCGAGCAGCACGTTCCGGCCATCGGTGCGGAGGTTGATCATCCCGTAGACCGCGACGTTCCGTCCCCAGCGGTGCCAGGCCCGCGTCACCTCCCCGTCGATGCGCTGGATGTCCGCGGGTGATACCGCGTCCCGCAGCTCCTGCTGGAGGCGCTCGATCTCCTCCCGTTGCTCCTGCATGTTCTCGACAAACTCTCTCGTCGAGCGGGCCAGCTCGGTGCTGAAAATAAGTGGTCGCGGACCGCGGCCGTGCTTCCCGATAGCGCCGAGGGAGTCGGGGCGCGGATGGGCATACGGTTCATCGTCTCCACTCGAGATGACCGTGGCCAGCGAGTTGACCGCGCGCAGGAAGAGATCGGTGAACTCGGCACTGCCGTGATGACAGGCCTTGGCGACGTCGGCTGCGAACGTCTCCCGGGCGGTCGTCACCAGTGCCTCGTGATCTTCTTCGCGATCCGAGTCCAGACCGGTGTAGTGATTGAGGAGATAGCGTTCCGACGGAATATTCAGATCGCCACCGAGCAGGATCTTCACCCCCCGATAGACAAGCCGCAGAATGACGGAGTGTCCATTCTTGGTCTTGCCGTCGTCGCCGAACCAGCGCAGGACGGGACGCTCGTCGATGGTCTCCGGGACCGGCCCCAGCACCTCGATCCGCAAGTCCTGCCCCTCCTCGTAGCCAGGGAGGAAGCGGTCCTTTGCGGTGAGCGCCCGGATCGGCCCGACCCGACCGCC
>JAICRA010000027.1 GCA_025937615.1 Thermomicrobiales bacterium
CCATGACCGAAGACAGTAGTCATTCGTGGGTGCGCCAGTTCCACAATCGCGTCGGCTGGGGACTGCAAGCATTCCCCGCACCGCACGATCCCGAGCCCACGTCCCGGGTGATGGCTGCAGGGCGCCTCGCTGACGAACTCGGATTCGACGCGTTCTTCCTCGGCGACCACCCGGCGTATGCGCCGGAAGTCTGGCTGCATCTTGCCGCGCTCGCTGTGCAGACTTCGCGAGTTCGCCTCGGCTCGGTCGTCCTTTGCGCCGGCTACCGGCCCCCGGTTCTCACCGCGCGGTTGACGGCGGATCTCGATAACCTCTCTGGTGGCCGCGTCATCCTCGGACTCGGCCACGGTTGGAACGCAACAGAGTTCGCGCAACTGGGCCTTCGCTTCCCTCCGGTGCCGGAACGGCAGGCGACATTGGCCGAGTCGATTGAGATCATTCGAGGCGTTTGGGGACCCGAGCCATTCTCCTATCGCGGCCACTATCACAGCACTGAACGAGAGCGGGTGGTACCACCGCCGGTACAGCAGCCCTCTCCACCCCTCATCCTGGCTGGGAGCGGAGAACGCACCGCACTCAGGCTCGTCGCGCGCTATGCCGATGCCTGCAATTTTGGACCCGGACATGCCACCGGGTTGGTGAGGACAGCGGACGAGGTGCGACGCAAGAACGCCCTGCTCGACAGACACTGTCGGGAGTTAGGACGCGACCCCCGGACCGTACTGAGGACCCACTTCACGAGCTGGCTGATGCTGGCACCGACCGAGGCGGCTGCCCGCGCCAAGCTCGACCACTACTACCCGGCGGGAATCAACGAGGAGCAGCGCTTCAGTCGCGTGGTTGGCACTCCGGCTCAGGTCGCGACCTACTACCAGTCGTTAGTCGACGCCGGCATGGAGTACTTCGTCGTACAGACGCTCGACGCCGCAGACACCGAAACGATTGAACTGCTGGCCCGCGAGGTCATCCCCCGCATTCTACCCGCCCCGCCCCCCGCCTCCGGCGCGCCCGATGCGTGATCATGCGTGTCATCCCAGAACCGACGAAAGAAACAATGGTGTGAGCGCGGACCGGGCCCAGAGACCGAATGGGCAAATCCCGGTGCTACCATCCTGACCAGGAGAGGAATCGAGAAAAGGAACCATGGATTGTCCGAGAAAAATCCGCGCCGTCACCCTGATCTCGATGGCGCCATCGCGGCGGCGCTCGCGGCCGGCGCAGTGATCCGGGAATTCTATGAGGGACAAACGGCGGCGACGTATGCCAAGGGTGATGGGTCTCCCGTCACTGACGCGGACCTCGCCGCGGATGAGGCGATCCGTACTGTCTTGAACGAGCGATTTCCGGACGACGGCATCCTGAGCGAGGAAGGCCGCGATGACAACCATCGGATGAGCGTTTCACGGTGCTGGATCGTCGATCCGATCGACGGCACCGAGCAGTTCATCCAGCGTACCGGGGAGTTCGATGTGCTGGTGGCGTTGGTCGAGAACGGTCGACCTTGCGCGGTGGCCGGCTATCAACCGAGCACCCGGCTCTTGATCACGGCGTTGAAAGATGGCGGCGCCTGGATGCGCAGCGGGGAAACAGGGTGGCAGCGTGTGCGCCTGGAGCCTGCAGGAGCCCCGTTACGCATCGGGACATCAAAGTGGTTTGGCGCTCCCGATAACGCGACCATCATCAACTCAGTCGCCAGTCGGCTCGGGGTAGTGCAAGAACGACCGGCAGTAACCGGGTTTTCACCGCGCATGTTTCTGACTCCACGCGCCGTCGACGTCATGATCGGCGTGCGTCCGGGCGCTGACCAGACGATGGCGTCCGAATGGGATTTTGCGGTTGCTGATCTGGTTATTCACGAGGCGGGCGGAAGAGTGACGGATCTCGTCGGCCAGAAGTTTCGCTACAACAAGCCGGTCCCAAATAATGTCGGGGGGCTGATCGCGGCAGCCGACCCGGCGTCGCACGCTCGAGTTCTGGCCGCGCTTCAGCGGGAACTGGCGGGATCATGACCCGAGCGTCGCACCGCTGGTTCGCTTTCACTCGTGCGAAAGGCACTGGGCGGCGAGGTGCCTCCCCACGACGGACTTACTCAGCAACCCAAATCTACGTTGCCGATTTCGGCTGGCACCCGACTAAAGGAGCACGATCGAGGGAAACATGTCGTTGTTACAACCGGTGACGCGGGCAAGACGGCGCTCGCTCTGGCTGCAAGAGGCACTGGCGCGTGAGCCCGAGGCCGAAATGGTTGAGCCCCTGTCCGGCGGTCATCGCACCGATGTTTGCATCGTCGGCGGCGGCTACACAGGGTTATGGACTGCGCTTCAGATCAAGTGGCTCGATTCATCGGTGGACGTGATGCTGCTGGAAGCCGAAATCTGTGGCTCGGGTGCAAGTGGACGCAACGGCGGATTTGCGACCAGTTGGTGGGAAAAACTCCCGTCGTTGATCCAGAAGTATGGCGAAGAGGAAGGGATGCGGCTAGCCCGTGAGTCCGCGGCGGCGGTCGACGCCGTTGGCCAAGTCTGCGCCGACTATGGGATCGACGCTGATTTCCGGCCCGGCGGCGTACTGCATACCGCTACAGCGCCAGCCCATATCGGGGCCTGGAACGAAGCCATGCGAGCGGCACGAGATCGTGGGATCGACGTCTTCACCGAGCTGGACCCCGGTGAGGTGGCGCGACGTGCCGGTTCACCCGTCCACCTGGGTGGTATCTGGGACCGTAGTGGCGCCCGGGTGCAGCCAGCCCTGCTGGCGCGCGGACTGCGCCGGATCGCAATCGAGCACGGAGTTCACATCTGGGAACAGAGTCCTGTCGTGGAGATTCACCGAGGCCGGACGCCGGTCCTCCGAACCACATTCGGCGCCGTCGTGGCCGAAAAGGTTGTGCTTGCCACAAACGCCTGGCTCTGCTCGCTCCCCGAGATCCGGCGGGCCGTCCTGCCCATGAGCAGCGACATGATTGCCACGGCGCCCATTCCGGACCGGCTGGCGGAGATCGGCTGGACCGGAGACGAATGCGTCGCCGACTCGCATATGATGGTCCACTACTACCGGACCACTTCGGACGGTCGCATTGCTTTTGGCAAGGGAGGCTGCTCGCACGCCTACCTCGGTCAGATCACACAAACGTTCCAGGACCCTGGACCCCGCATCGCTCGCACTGAGCGCTCTTTTCGGCGCATCTATCCCGCCCTTGCCGATGTACCGATCACGCACAGGTGGACCGGCCCCATTGACCGCAGTGAGACAAACAGCCCGTTCTTCGGCCATCTCAATGGCAACCCTGACATTCTTTACGGGGTTGGATATTCGGGAACGGGCGTCGGTCCGTCGTATCTGGGCGGGCGAATCCTAGCCTCGACCGCGCTCGAGCGCTACGACGAATGGCAGGACAGTCCAATCAACCGCGGGCCCCAATCGCTCTATCCCTACGACCCGATTCGATTCTTCGGAGGGAATGTCGTGCGCGCCGCGGTACTCCGCAAGGAAGCGAATCTCAACGCCGGGCGAGCGTCGGCGCCAGTTGTCGAACTGCTGCACAGGTTCGTTCCATCTGGGCTGCGCGGGACTCGTCCGGACCTTCCACCCGGCTAGTGGTTCACATGCTTGCCGATCCGTCGCCTTGAAGCTACGCTCCAGTTAGGCGAAACCGAAGCAGCGGGCGCGGGAGGATTGTCGCATGGAGACGTACAACATTTACATGGACGAAGCGCCGGCGGCGGGGGACGCCAATGGCGACGAGGGGTGGGAGGTCGAGTTCCGCGTCGTCGGGCAAAGCATCGACGACGGGGATCCCGAGAACAACGCCGTCCTGGCTGGGCTCGATCTTGTCGACCTCATCAATTTGCGCGATGCCCTGCAGCAGGAGATTGACAACTTCGCGTTGGCGGCATTGGAAACACAGGCGATGGCCGGCGATACCGGAGAGGAATTGATGCCGTAATTCCAAGCAATCAGCGTAGTTGATTTCCGGCAAGCTTGGCAGGGACAGCAAATTCCAGACTAGGTAAGCCGGTCGCCGGTAGCGGCACCTGCTGGGGACCACTGATTCGCGCTCCCGCGAGGCCTCGCTCCAACGAGAGCGTGTAACGACTGATCAACCAGGAATGGACGTCGAATGGGCTCTCGCCCGGCGCAGGCTCGATTCGACAGTACGAGCCGTCGGACTGGAGCTCCCAAGCGTTGGTTGTGTCTCGCCAGTAGGCGGGGATGATCTCATCCCTGATCTCGGCGGCCCAGTCTCGATCTTCGATCGGGAAGACCACCTCGACTCGCCGGTCGAGGTTTCGCTCCATCAAGTCGGCGCTACCGAGATAAAGCTCATCCTCTCCGCCGTTGCGAAAATAGTAGACACGGCTGTGCTCCAGGAAGCGACCGATGACGCTGATCACGCGGACGTTCTCGCTCCAGCCGGGAACGCCTGGTCGCAGACAGCACGCGCCCCGCACGATCAGCTCGATCTTCACTCCCGCGCGTGAGGCACGGTATAGCGCCCGCACTAATAGCCGGTCGACCAGAGAGTTGACCTTGAAGACCAGCCGCCCGTTCCCATGACGGCGGTGCGCCGTGATCTCGCGGTCGATCGCCTCCAGCAACTGTTGTCGCAACCCGCCGGGGGCGACCCAAATGCCGTGGTAGGCATCTTGCTGCGCGAACCCCGTAAGCACATTGAAGAGGTCCGAGACGTCGGCGCCGATGTCCTCGCGGGCGGTCAGATAGCCCAGATCCTCGTAGAGGCGCGCCGTCGACGCGTTGTAATTTCCCGTGGACAGATGGACGTAGCGGCGTAGTCCGCTCGGTTCACGCCGTACGACCAGCGTGGCTTTGCAGTGGGTTTTCAACCCAGCCAAGCCGTAGGCGACATGGACCCCGTGGCGCTCCAATTCCTCGGCCCAGCTGATGTTGTTTTCCTCGTCGAAGCGAGCTTTCAGCTCGACGAGGACCGCGACCTGCGTGTCGTCGTCACGGGCTTCCACGAGCAACGGGATCAGGGGTGAGTCCCTGCCGATGCGATACAACGTCTGCTTGATTGCGACGACGTTTGGATCGGTGGCCGCAGCACGCAGGAAATCCACAACCGGTCCGAACGACTGGTAGGGGTGGTGGATCAAAATGTCCCGCTCACGAATCGAGGCAAACACGTCGTCTGGATCTTGGCCGGGAACCGCAGAAAGTTTGGGAACCGGTGCAGGAGTCAACGGCGGGTCCTTGAGATCAGGCCGGTCGATTGCCACCAACTCCCAAAGGTCTTGGGTGGCCAGCGGCCCGTCAACGACACAGAGATCGTCGTCTGTGGCATCAAGATGCTCGACCAGCCAATCCCGCACGTCGTCCGGCATCGTGCGATCGATCATCAACCGCACCACCGGGCCAAATGCCCGCTGCGCGATCGACTCGCGCATGACGGTCTTGAGGTTGACCGCTTCGTCGTCGCTGTCGTCTTCATCGAGGTCGATATCGGAGTCGCGGGTGACGTGAAACGGGTAAGACGCGACGACATCGGCTCCGGCAAACAGCCGGCCCAGGTTGGCGGCCACCACCTGTTCCAACCAAGTGAAGACCTGTGGGCGGGCTCGATCGGCGCCGGCGCCATTCGTCACGGGAATGAACCGTGGCAGCGTGGCGGGAATCTTGATGCGAGCGAATCGAGATCCATCTGGCAGCCTGAGTGCGGCGATCAGATTGAGGCTCCGGTTCGAGACGTGCGGGAACCTTCGCTCCCGGTCGATCCCCTGCGGGGTGAGAATCGGGAAGATCTCGCGTTCGAATCGGCGGGTGACGGTTTCTCGTTGCTGGTCACTAAGCGACGCGTAGGGAACGATTTTAATCCCTTCGGCGGCAAGACCCGGGAGCAGATGATCAGTGATAACAGTCGCATGGCGGTCGACCGCCGTCTGCGCCTTCGCCCGGACGGCTCTCATCTGCTCGGCGGGAGCCCGCCCGTCGGGACCGAGAGTGCCGATGCCGGCGTCTAGCTTGCGCTTGATACCAGCAACCCGAATCATGAAGAACTCATCGAGATTTCCGGCGAAGATGGCGGCGAACTTGACCCGTTCTAGAAGCGGGTTCGCGCTTTCTTCAGCTTCGAAAAGGACGCGGCTGTTGAAATCGAGCCAGCTCAACTCGCGATTAATGAACATTTCGGGCTCTAGCGGCGGTAATGCTGAGCCGTCAATCTCAGTGATGCCGACGTCTGCTTTGGTTCCGCGCTCGTCCCGGCGTCCGTTCCCGGTAACGGTACGGCGCCTGCGGGACCGTTTTTCTTCGACTTTCGCCATGTCGACGCCTCGATCCGTCACGCCTCAAGGGCTTGAGACTGCCTGACGCCTTGCTCTGCCTGCTCGACGCTCGTCAAGACGAACTGAACGGCGCTTTCCGCGAGAGTCGACGGACCTGAGGGAAAATGGCTCAGCTACACTCGACCGTGCAGTCCACGCGCAGGTTTGTGCCAGTCACCGTCCGTCAATATTAGCCCAGGACAATAGCGCCATGAATGATGGGGAACGATCAGCTTCGCTTGACCGCTCGCTGGAGATCAAGCCGCCGAATCTGATCCTGCGTGTCATCTGGTTCCTCCTCGTGGGCTGGTGGCTGGCGGGCATTCTCTCGGTCGCCGCGTGGGCGCTCAATGCCACGATTATTGGCCTGCCACTCGGACTCTGGATCATCAACAGATTGCCGACGAGCGCGACTCTGCGGCCACCGAGCTCTCACTATCGAATCTAGGGTGGCGTCCTGCACTCCGGCGTCGAACAGCACTCGTTCATCGTGCGGGCCATCTATTTCCTGCTGATCGGCTGGTGGGTGTCAGGGCTCTGGATGGTCGTGGCCTATGCCTTCTTGATAACCATCGTCGGAATGCCAGCCGCGTTCTGGATGTATGGCAGGATCGGGGCCGTCACGACGCTCTACCGCACGTAACGACGAGCGACCGAAACGGAGACCGGCAGCGGATGGGTCCGCCGCCGGTCTCCGTTCTTCCAGGAATTCGCTCTACGCCGTATTACCGGTCGATTCGGATTCGACCGCGACTCCGGCCGCCGCCAGCGATCCATCCGGGGCTGAGCCGGCATCCTCGATTGCGGTTTCCGCATCGGCTCGTCCGTTCTCTCGAACTGTGGCCTCGATGGTGGCCATCTGGTGCGGAACGATCCCCGCCTCGGGATCGAGAGCTTGCCCGGGGCCAAAGATCTCGATTACGTCCTTGCCATCGAGAGTCTCGTGTTCGAGCAGGGCCGCGACGAGCGCATCCAGCTTGCCTCGATTCTCAATCGTAATTTGTACCGCGCGGTCAAGTGCCTCCTCGACCATCTCTCGTACAGCGCTGTCGAGCCGGTTGGCCGTGGCATCGGAGTAGGCCTTGTCCTGCATGATCTCGCGACCGAGGAAAACATGCTCTTCGCCAGTCCCGAGATAGACCGGGCCGAGCTCATTGCTCATGCCCCAGAGACCGACCATCCGCCGTGCCAGCCCGGATGCTTCCTTGAGGTCGTTTTCAGCGCCGGTCGTGACCTCGTCGTAGACAACCATCTCAGCGGCGCGTCCACCCAAGAGCATAGCCAGCCGCCCGTGAAGGAACGTTCGGCTGTAATTGTGCCGATCTTCCTCTGGCATCTGCACGGTGACGCCGAGTGCGCGACCGCGGGGAACGATGCTCACCTTTCGCAGCGGATCCGATCCGGGAGTGAAATGTGCCACGAGAGCGTGTCCCGCTTCGTGATAGGCAACAACCTCACGCTCTTTCGGATTCATCAGTCCCGAGCGGGTGGTGCCCAGGAGGATCTTGTCCAATGCCTCTTCAAAATCGGAAGCGGTGATCTCCTTACGATTCCGCCGTGCCGCGGTCAATGCTGCTTCGTTGACGAGATTGGCGAGATCGGCTCCCGAGAATCCCGTGGTGCCCCGTGCGAGCGAGCTCTTATCGACGTCCGAGGCAAGTGGCAACCCGCGCGTATGGATGTTGAGCACGGCCTCCCGCCCGGCTTTGTCGGGAAGCCCGATGACCACCTGCCGATCGAACCGGCCCGGCCGCAGCAATGCGGGGTCGAGCACGTCCGGCCGGTTGGTGGCCGCCATGACGATCACTTCCTGATTCGTCTCGAACCCATCCATCTCCACAAGCATCTGGTTGAGCGTCTGCTCGCGTTCGTCGTTCGATCCGCCTAGACCGGCGAACCGCTGACGCCCAACGGCATCGAGCTCGTCGACGAAGACAATGGCCGGGGCGTTTTGCTTGGCCTTGTCAAAGAGATCGCGCACGCGGCTGGCGCCGACGCCGACGAACATCTCGACAAATTCCGAGGCCGAGACGCTGAAGAAGGGAACGCCCGCTTCACCGGCAACCGCCCGCGCCATCAGCGTCTTCCCGGTGCCGGGTGGACCGACCAAGAGCACACCACGCGGTAGCCGCGCCCCGAGCTGGTGGTATTTCGCCGGGTTGCGCAAGAAGTCAACGACTTCCGTTAATTCCTGCTTTGCTTCTTCCTCACCAGCGACATCGACGAACGTCACCTGAGGTCGCTCCGGATCATGCTGCTTGGCCCGGGACCGGCCAAATCCAAACACGTTCTGCTGGCCCCGTGACATCTGGCGACCCATGAACACGATC
Organism: Thermomicrobiales bacterium; assembly: GCA_025937615.1. The sequence goes on from JAICRA010000027.1 coordinate 8,612, forward strand.
AAGCCCACGATGAGCAGGAACGGAAGGAGCGTGATGAGCAAGGTCGATAGCAGCGATGAGCTGTCGGTCTGCCCCTTGACGACGACGCCGTTCTGCTCCAGGAGAGGAAGCAGCCCCGTGTTTTCGACGGGCGGGAGGGTGGCACGCAGGTTATCGCCTACGACAACGCCTGGCGTCTCGGCATCGGGCGCAGGCGTCACCAACTGCTCGGTAGCGCGGTTCCAGGCGACTTGTTCCTTCAGCTCCGCCGTGATTTCCACGTCAGTTAGGATGACTTCGTCGACGTTTCCGGCCCGTATTTGCTGGTCAACGACCGAGTACGGAACGGTGATGCTCTGGGTATCTCGTTGCGGATCGAAGATCGCGTAGAGCTGGTAGGCCACCAGACCGAGGAAGAGCACCGCGATGGCCCACGGCGGAATTCGCGGACGCCCCTTGTTGCTGGTGCCCGGTCCTCCCGGTCCGATGCGACCACGACCCGGAATCGTGGGGCGCTTGATCGAGGGCCTGGGGGGGGCCTCTTTGTCCTTGACCTTCTCTTTGTCGTGATCCGGGATCAAGTTCAAGCGCGTTACTCCCGGTCCGCGTACCTCATTCACAGGCTTTCCATTTCTCGTCGCAAGATTGCGATGTTTGGCGGGCTGATACTAGCGTGTCGGAGTGGATGCTACCCGATCTTCATTAATCGCGGCCTGACTTTCTCGGGTTGACATCGAGCAGACGCCAGCGCCCGGGTACCGCGTACGGATCGTCTTCCCCGTGAGCGAACCCGAGCCACTCGACCAGATGCGACCGGCGCAGGATCCCGGGGATGACTTGCCCGTGGATGACCATCTTCGCGGCGCGGTCACCCTCCCCCCAGCGACGCAGCGCTTCCAGATAGGCTGCGTTCGCCTCGGGGTCCGACTGTAGCAGCGCGATAAACTCGGTCGTCGTGAACTCGTCACCCTCGATCCGGCGCAGAATGCCGTCGATAGTCGGCATGAGGAAAGCCGTGACGGCGTCGACGCGATCCGGCCGGTCGAGTGCAGAGTCACTGGATGGATTCGCGTGTGTCATCTCTCCGCTTCCGAACGCGACGACTCTTCGTCCGAAGAATGCAAGACGACGTGCACGATGGCGAGGTCCCGAGTCACGATAAACTTGTCGGCATCAAGGCTACGAATTGCCTTTCGATTTATGTCTATTCGGGGAGATCTCCAGTTGGCTACCCGCTTCGTAATGCTTGTCGATCCACTGTCGCGCTGCGGCTTGCGCCTGCCCTGGGCGCTGGCCCTGGCCGTTGTGGCCAGTGTCTCTGCCCCTGTCGCTCACGACGCCTCCGCGAAAGCACCACCTCTGGTGACGACAGTGCTCGATGCAGAAGCGCTGACGGAGCCGGGTTATGATGCCGCCCCCGTCGTGGTGATTCCCCAGGGGACTGAAGTCGAACTTACGGGTGAGGCTGCGCCCGGGTTCCTTGCTGTGTACTACGACGGTGAGGCTGTTTGGGTTCC
>JAICRA010000041.1 GCA_025937615.1 Thermomicrobiales bacterium
ACCCATGAGCTCCGTGAACTTCCGCCCCTTTTGGTTATTCTCGGCGGAATGTTGCTGCAGCGTGTAATACGTCGACACAAATGCGTCGTAGGGATCGCGAACGATCGTCACCACGTGCGCGGGAACGGCATCGAGCGCGTCAGCGACCTCCGGCGCGTAGTCGTAATGCTGATGAAAGATGGTCTCGTCGGGAAATCGGTTGGCCGTGAGCCAGGACGTAAGTGCCTGGAGGTCGGGACGTTCGGGAGTCTCGAAGTTTCGCAACCACCGAAGCCCATAGGCACGGCCCAGCAGACACTTCAGCCACATGTTGCCGGTCTTTGGTGGACCAGCGATGACGATCCTCACTCTGCTGTCTCCAGGCGGGCCGGTTCACGCGAGCTCATAGCGGAGTCACTTGCGAGACCATCAGACCTGGTAGCCAAATTGTTCCAGGACATCGCTGAAGGCGCTAGTGGCGACAGCTTGCAATTCGGGAGAGAGCGAGGATTTCCACCGGCCGAGAGAGGTCGAAACCTCACTGCTGGTCAGGTGACGCTTCATTTCCGGATTCTCGGCCGATGCCCGATCGATCATACCGTCGATCGTCGCTTCTGACGCGTCAAGCTCGAGATAGGTCAACACCCCTTGCAGGATCTCCGCAGGCCGGGTGATCAGGTCCTCATAGCGGATCAGATGCGCGCGATCCATGCGCTTTGGCCATGAGCGACTGAGATTCCGAATAGTGCTATTGCGCAGAAACGTCGCGAAGTCGGCGTCAGATTCGATGTGCGCGGGTCCAAAGGCGCGACGCCCGAACTTCTCGTTGTAGGCGAGCATGGAGCTGAAAACATCGCGAAAATCGCGAACCAGAAAAACTTCTTTCGCCGTTGGATAGAGCTCCCAGACGAGCCAGGGAAGGTTGTCGGCGCGGTGCTTCTCCGCCATGTACTTCGCATTGGACTGACCCTGGCCGGCCGCGATGCGCAGATAGGTCTCCTCAGCGCTACGCTGGCAGAATCGGGCGAGATCTTCGATATAGTCGCGACCCATCCACTCCTCAAGACCGGGCGTCACCGTGATCGGCTCGGGGTAGAACGGGTTGTAGCCCACCCATTGCTTGTTGGTCTGGAAGCGGTCGGCCTGTCCTGAATGATACGGATCTCGCGGCTCGGACAAGGTCTTGAGCATGTGCCACCAGTAGCGAGCCGTGCGCAACTCGTACGGATGCCAGCGATGGACGACGATCTCCGGGTGCTCAGAGAGGAGGCGCATCATCCATGTCGTCCCGGCGCGCCCCATTGTCGTAAGCATCAGTGGTTGCAACCGTGGCTCGAACCCGGACTGGACTGGTTGATGACGTAGCGCGATGCCGCCCAATCGCGCTCTTGTGCCATCAGCGAGCACCGCGCGCACTTGGAGATCGGCTCCTGGTTCGAGACCGATCACGCTCACCCAGGTGCGAAACCCGCTCGTTCCGGCACCGAGAGAATTCGGGTAATCCCGAGCGACGTCAGGGCGCTCCCGGTCCAGCGGGGTCTTGCGGACGACGGCGCCACCCTGATGAATTTCGATCTCCTGGACCGGTTGGTCAATTCCCAGGACCCATCCGGCAAGCTCGATATCGTAGACATTGCGACCGCCGATGCGTGGAGCATCGATGGAAAACGCGCGAATCTTGTCCGGCTGGGGCGCACCGAATTCGATGTCGTCGACTTCGACTAGCGCCATTAACCTGGTTTTCCTTTCTCTGTTCCCTGGCACACCGCCGGACACTCACCATATCCGGTATACCCATCGTGCCGTGCGCCAGGCGAGGGCAGCGTCCAAACTCGGCAACCCTGACAGAGGAACGAGAGCGATGTCAAGGGAGAGCGCAAGGGCTGAGGCGAGAGGGCTTTAGCTCCAATCGGGGTCCCAGCCAAGGAGATCGGCCAGTCTGGCATTCAACGGAGCAAAGTGGTTGGATAACCGGCGACGGATCGCGGGATCGAGGGGCGGACCGGATGTCTGGTTGCGCGTCGTGAACGGGATCGGCACATCTGGATCGATCGCCAGAAACTCCATGACCTGAGTCAGCGCTTGCGCACTTCGCTTGTACAGATCCTCGCTGCGAACGACCAGGATCTGCGCCCTAGGGAAGACGTGGAACCAGCGCTCGAGCTGCCGTGCATATTCGCCCCTAGCCACATAGCTGGCGTGCTTGTGCAGATCACTCACATACGTGGGATCGCTGGCGAGCCGGGCTTCTTCGCCATTCAGCCGCTCCATCTCGGCATCGAGCGCAGCGGTGAAATCAAGCGTCTCGTCGCCACGTGAACGCTCCAGGAGGAAATGGGAGTACGCCCGGTCGACCGGATTGCGGAGCAACACGATCGCTTTTGCCTCTGGCGCAATCTCCAGCAGTCGCTGTGGTGCGAGCGGGTGAAAGAGCGCGTAGGGGGTTGCTTCGCCAGTGATAACGTGCGGCGGAAGCTGGCGCGGAAATTGGCCGAGGTACCAGTCGAGACCGCGTGCGTAGCGGTCGGTGAGGAAATGGAGCTCCTTGGTCGCTGCGGCAACGACCTGTGGGTGGGCACCCAGGTAAGCGTGCAGCGAGGTCGTGCCGCCGCGTTGTGCGCCGATGATGATGAAATCGGGCGCTGCAACCACCCGGTTGCCCGGGTCCGGACGAAACGCATCATCCGCGACTCGCCCCCGGATCTGGGCGAGCCCGGTCGTTCCCCCATCCGCCAGGACGGCGTCGATGTCGATGTGCCAGATACGCCCACGTGGATCGATCGACACCCACGCCGAGAACCCGGAGGAGCCCGCATGGGGGTGGTCCGGGTAATCCGCCGCGACGTCGGGTCGGCGCACGCCGAGCGGATGGACGACGCGGTCCTGGCCTGAGCCAGAGGTACGTATGCCTCGAACAGATGCATTCCGCCCGATGACCCAGCCGATGACCTCTAGTCCTGGGCCGGGGGAACGATCACCGGGTCTTGGCTGATCGATGGCGAAGGCGACGATCGTTGCCGGGTCGGGAGAATCGAATTCGAGCGAATCCACTTCAATCCAAGTGGCGCAGCCGCGCCGAGAACCGGCGCTCACGGGGTTGGCGAAGAGGCTGGAAGAGCGCGGTGGCGCTCCCAGCAGATGCCCCATTTCTCTTCGAATCGTCCCTGATTCAGTTTAACCAGACGCATGTAGTCACCGGTCGGAAGCAGCTTGCCGATCGACGCGTGGTAGGCATGGTGAACGTAGACTTCGGGAGTCCACGCCACCTGCAGTCCGGCAGCCTTGACGCGCAGCGCGTAGTCCTCGTCTTCGAACATCCCGACCTCGTATCTCTCGTCCAGCGGACCGACGAGCTCATACGTATCACGGCGAAATGCAACGCAGAACATCATCGGCATGCGGATGGAAAGACGCACTCGCTCGTACTGCTCGCCCTGGGAGCGTGCCACCGCGCGGAACTCGCCATACGTCTGATACGGGATGTCGATTTGCGCCTCGTTACAGCTTCGGTTCGTCCCGGGACCGATGAGTCCGATCGCGGGATCTTCGAGATGTCGGGCCAGTCGCGTGAGCCATCCGCGAGGAACCACGGTGTCGTTGTTCAGGAGGACGAGTATCTCGCCCGTGGCGGCAGCTAGACCCTGGTTGTTTCCCGGCCCGAACCCCGCGTTGTGGTCGTTCAGTATCACCTTGACGTTCGGAATGGACCCCGCGAGCTGCCGGAGCTCTTCGACGGTACCGTCGGAAGACGCGTTGTCGACCACAATGAGTTCATAGTTTGGGTAGTCCGTGTTCTCGAGCAGACTGGCTAAACACATTCGTGAAAAGGCGAGATTATCGTGGGTGAGAACAACTACGCTGGCCCGCGGCCACGATGCCCGGAGCGCTTTGTCGATCGCTGCCCAGCGTGCTGGCCACGGCAGGTCTTGGGGCAACGTGACGGCTTTCATTTCGTGCGCTTTGACACCGCTATCGGCGTCGAAGGTGACCCGCACATCGGCCTCGTCCTGCAGTGAGACGGGCGCGTTAGACGATGCGACGATGTGCCATCCCCAGCGATTGCGCACCTCACGCGCGATGCTGGTCTCAAGTGTCGCGGGAGCGAAAAAAACAGCGGCCTCGATCGCTTCTGACCGGCGGAGGGTGGAGAGTGTGTCGAGGAGAGAATCGGACCGCGCCGCGGGCGCGTTGACACGTTGGAGCCTCGGCGCCGCGGGTAGCTGACGATGGTCGTGCTTGCCGATATAGAAGACGCGATGTTCATGCCGCGCGAACTCGGCGGCGATGCGCGTTTCCCGATCATCGACCGCAGCATCTGAGACGATATCTGAGACGATGATCATGTCGTAGCGAGCCAGATGGGGCGAGATTGGAGTCGACAAAGCCCGCTCTAACGTCGCCGCGGGCAACTCGGGCTCCCGGGCGCGGTCGCGGGCCGCGATCACCAGATCATCGGTCAGCAACGGCTTCACTGCTGGAGCTGTGCGGCCGCGCCGGCAGTTGCAGCCACGGTGGGGCTTGTTGCCAGGCGAGTCCGCAGACTTTATTGGAGAGGCTGACAATCCCATCTCCGGGTCAGACCGCACGCATCGTCTCCATGTTGAGGCTCGCGTCCTCGCCCTGACGGGTTAGATTCGGGTTGTAGTAGGGGTCATGGTCGATGATGTGCCGCCAGCGCTCCCGAAGGAACGCGATTTCGTTCGGGTGTGTAATGACGACCTTGGTTACCGACTCGTGGTGGTGCAGTGCGGCGTGCGGCGTGTAGAGCACCTCATATCCAGCCTCGCGGGCGCGCAGGCAGAAATCAGTGTCGTTGAAAGCGACGGGCAAGTTGTCCTCATCCAACCCACCGATGACGTCGAATACCTTGCGATCGATGACAGCACAGGCGAACGTCACCGCGCTGACGTTGCGAACGACGTCAGGCAGGTCAAAGAAACCGGGGTCGTTTCCAGGCAGCCGCTTGAAGACGTGCACGGAACCGCCAAACGGACCGAGCACCACGCCGGCATGCTGGATCGAGTCGTCCGGGTACAGGAGCTTGGCGCCAACGATCCCGACGTCAGGTCGTTGGGCAAGCTCGACCATGGCACGTAACCAGCCAGGATCAATGACGGTAATGTCGTCGTTCAGCATCAGGACAAATGGCGTGTTTACATGGGGAATCGCCGAGTTGACCAGGGCAGAATAGTTGAACGGCGTTAGTGGGTTGGCCACGCGACGCAATCCAGGCACGCGGGGAGCTAATTCCTCGACGAACCGCTCAACCGCATCCGATTTGGAGTTGTCGACGAGAATAATCTCCAGGTTTGAGTAGTCAGTCCGCTCGGTGAGATCGGTTAGACACGGACGAAGCATGTCGAGTCTGCCACCTGTCGGAATGACCGCGGTCACCCCGGGCGGATCAGGCAAGGCATAGCGAGTTCGCCACGTGCCAGGGTGTAGACCCCGCTCCACCGCGCCGTCGACCTTTCGCCTCGCCAGGGCGTCTATGAGTGCCCGGCGCTCTTCCTCTCTCCAGTCCGAAGGGTGCCATGGCATTCCGGGTCCTGGAGCGGTCGCGATGGTGGTTGCCAATACGGCGGGCACATGGTGAAAGTGTCCAGAACGCTCGGTCATCCGCAACGTAAGGTCATAGACTTCGGCTCCTGGCAGACCAGACCGCAGGCCGCCCACATCGAGGAGCGTCTGTCGGTGAAACACCACGAAGGGTCCGAGGTAGTTCATCGACAATAGCAGATCAGGCGACCAGTCCGGTTTGAAGAACGGATTCCAACGCTCCATCTTCGCGGGATCGATGCGATCGTCGTCGCTGTAGATCAAGCAAGTATCCGGGTTTTCTGCGGCCGCGCGAGCAACTCTCGATAGTGCGTTTGGAGAGAGGATGATTCCGGAGGGAAGAATCGCGACCCAATCGGCCCCGCTCTCGGCGATGACCGCGTTCACTGCATCGACCACGGCGTCAGTGCCGGCTACACGGAAGGCGATCCGGCTGTCGTCGCGCGCCAGGTGTCGGGCGTAGTCTCGAGCCGCCTCGCTCGCATGACCGCTCTCTACGAGCGTCAATCGCCAATTGCGATGTGTCTGCGCTTGCATCGAGGCCGCCGTAGCTTCGAGAGCGTCTTGGTTGCCGCCATCCAGTGTGATGACAGCTTCGAGCGAGAACTCTTCCCCCAAGTGAGACCGTTTGGCGGAAGCTGAATTGTCGTGCGCCGCTCGCTGCTCCAGCCAGGTGCGGTAATGGCGATTGATGACCGGGAGTCCCGCATCGACGATTCGGTCGGCTTCAACCTCGATGCGGGTTGGTATTTCGAGCTGCCGGCCGTCGTTCGCGGTGACAACCACCAGCAGTTCATGGTTCCCTGGCGTTAGCCCGGTCAGGGGTACCGTACCGGAGAACCCGCAATGATCGGAGTTCGCGTACTGGCGGTGTCGCTTGGCGATATCGGGCCGGAGCACGCCGTGATCGATTCTCCCGCGAGCTTCTCCGTCGACGAAGGCATCGATTCGCTGGATGCCCGAGGGAGCGAGGGCCCAGCCAAAGACGATGATGGATTCGCTCGGGATGAAGATCGTGCCGCGGTTGGGTCGGTCGAGACGACCGATGACCCGACCCATCTCGAAGGCATGATTGTCAACCTCAAACGATGTCGAAAGCTCAGCCCGTGTCCCATTCGAAGCGGAAATACGGATGGTTACGTCGTGCATGCCGTCCGGCAGATCACCGACGTTGATCCCCCCGAGAAATCCGCAGTTCGCGCCAGCGGGAAAACCGGGATAGAGTGCCGCCGCATCGGGGCGTGGCTCTCCATACGGCACCGTTCCCCGCAAGTCCCCATTGACCAGGACCTCAATGGTGGCATCGCCCGCATCGGTCAGTGTCCAGCCCGAAACGATCAGCACACCGTCGACGACGACTTCCGGGGTGCGGCCTGGCGAATCGATTACACCGACGATGCGGTGAGGTAGGGGTGGCGGGGTCGCGCTCGACTGTTCATCTGACGGACGCGGACTACCTGAAGTGGGGTTCACCTAATCACTCTCGGTCAGTGCTTCATTCTGCGGAGAAGACCGATGTCCGGATCTCGGTGTCCCCGTTCCGGATTGCTTCAATCGAAACTCCGCGAGTTGACGCTCCGCTTCAATGGCACGAGCCTCTGCCTCCTGGACGCGGACATTGAGGACGATGTTGTTACGAAGAAGGATCATGACCTGACGGGACCGGTCGTAGAGCAATCTGTCCGCAAGGCGACTGTTCCCGTCAACCGCCACCCCCGCCAACAAAGGGGACACGGATAGCTGAACGGGATAGCGGGCGGCGTACTGAGCCGATAGGAGACCATCCTCCCAGTAGTATCGATAATCATCTGGGAAGACTTTCTGACGCCAACGGGTCGCAAAGAGTTCCTGATTCGCGCGCTCGGCGTCCGACATGACGTTTCGCGTCGCGGACTCGAGATGATAGACGACGCTCTCCGCGCAATAGTGGATCTCATGACCAGCCTCACCCGCGCGCAGGCAGTAGTCAACGTCTTCCCAGCCGTTCTGAAAAGCCGTGTCGAGTCCCCCAAGGTCCTGCCACGGTCCACGGCGAAAGAGCGCGCATGCCGCAGTGACGATCTGGAAACGGCGGGAGACCGATGTCGCAGGATGCTCGGCAGGGAACCCGGCATAGATGTGGTGAGGGAGCGAATCGAGCCCGATGGCGACTCCGGCATGTTGAATAGTGTCATCCGGGAAGAGGAGCTTCGCTCCAACCACCGCCGCGGCTGGGTGCCGGAGGGCGTAGCTCACGAGTGCCGAGAGCCAACCCGAGGTCGGAATCGTGTCGTTATTCAGGAGGACAACGAACTCACCAGCCGCTGCCGCGACTCCGGCGTTGCAGGCTCCGGCAAAACCGTGCGCTGTCTTGTTGCGGACGACGAGAATGCGATCGCCGTATGTTCCGAGCAGCGACGGGGTCCGGTCGGTCGAGCCGTCGTCGACGACGATCAGTTGCCGGCTGACCCCGTCATCCGACTCGGCGAGGAGCGAATCAAGGCACTGACGCGTAATCGTCGCCTTGTTGCGCACCGGGATGACAATCGAGGCAGTCGGGCGGCTCCGAGCATCCGTCGGTATTGGCTGTGTCGCGTTAGCGGTGGTCATCGTACAGGAAAACGTCCGACCGACTATCAGCCGCCCAATGCGCCACCGTCAGACCATTTCGGTCCTTGTCGGTCATCAACGCCGTATTCTGAGCGATTGTCTGGAACTGATCGGCCAGCTCAGGTCGACAAAGGGACCAGTCAATATCACTGGCCACGGGTGAGATACCGGCTTCATTGCCCGGGCTGTACTCGCCGGAACAGAAGTATTCGATCACGGTGTCGGCCGGAAAAGTGTTGCCATGGGCGAATCCTGGTGGAACCCAGATCCATTCAGCGTAATCCTCGTCGCCCTGGACCGGCATGTCGTGGGCAATGATCCTGCCGTACGTTGGTGATCCCTTGCGGACGTCAAGGACGACGTCGATCATGTGACCGCGAATGGTCCGCACGAGTTTGCCCATGTACGGGTTCCATTGAAAATGCAAACCGCGAACCGTCCCCGCCCGGGAGAAACTCTCGTTGGCCTGAACGAAGCGGACGCCTTGCATGAAGGGCACCGCGTCGCCCGTTTCAAAGTCGCTGAATCGATACTGTTCGCTGAAATAGCCGCGGTGATCGGGGAATCGCGCGAAGCGAATGACTTTCACCTCAGGAATCGCCAGATCGAACACGTCCAGAATCTTCACACGCTACTCCCGGCCGCTGGCTATCGACTATTGGCTCTTACTGATTCGTCGCGATGAGCCCCTTGGCGTGCAAATAGTGTGCAAGGGCATCTCGCCACGGTCGCAACGGACGGACGCCGGCCTCGGCCAACCGCTCACTCGCGAGCGCGGAGTACGAGGGGCGCTTGGCGCGTCGTTCACCAATCATGGTGGCTGTGGGTTCAAGGTTGACCGCGATGCCAGTGATATCGAAGGTGGCTTGGGCGAACTCGAACCAGGAGCACTCGCCCTCGTTCGTGAGGTGAAAGAGCCCACATGCGTTCCGGTCCATGAGTGCCCAGGTTGTCTCGGCGAGGTCGTGGGTGTAGGTCGGTGAGAGGGCCTGATCGGTGACGACC
>JAICRA010000351.1 GCA_025937615.1 Thermomicrobiales bacterium
TACCAATGCGAAAGAGGCGATCGACGACTTGCGACGCATCTATAGCGGCGGTATCGGCTACGACTTCGACCAGGTCCAGATCGCCGAAGAGCGCGCCTGGCTACGTGAGGCAGTCGAGAGCGGTCATTACACCGCGAACCTCTCTCCCGAAGCCAAGAAAAAGCTGCTCAAGCGGCTGAGCGAGGTCGAGGGCTTCGAGCGATTCCTGCACCAGACCTATCTCGGCCAGAAGCGATTCTCGATCGAAGGCACCGATGTGCTGGTGCCGATGCTCGACACGATTATTCGTGATGCCGCCACCGCCGGGGTGCGCGAAGTTGTGTTGGGTATGGCCCACCGCGGTCGCCTCAACGTCCTGACGCACGTCCTCGGTAAGCCGTACGCCGCAATCATCGCTGCCTTCGAAGGAAGCATGGCGCGCAGCGCGTCACCCTCAGACTCCTCGAGCGACAACGGTGTCACCGGGGACGTGAAGTATCACCTCGGGGCGCGGCGGGCGAGGGCCGAGGATGGAGAGACCATCGAGGTGGCGCTCGCGCTCGCTCCGAATCCGAGCCATCTCGAGTTCGTCAACCCGGTCGTGGAGGGGATGACCCGCGCCTCTCAGGATGACTGCAGCCAACCTGGACCGCCGTCTCAGGATCGCAACCGCGCGATGGCGATCCTCCTTCACGGCGATGCGGCGTTCCCCGGACAAGGCATCGTCGCCGAAACGCTCAACTTCTCCGGGCTCCCCGGTTATTCCACTGGTGGTACCGTCCACATCATTGTCAACAATCAGGTTGGGTTCACCACCGACACCCGCGATTCCCGCTCCACGCTCTACGCGGGCGATCTCGCCAAGGGATTCGAGATTCCAGTAGTGCATGTCAACGCTGACGATCCACTCTCTTGCCTTTCTGCGGCACGGTTGGCTGTCGCCTACCGGCAGCGGTTCGGCAAGGACTTCCTGATCGATCTCGTCGGCTATCGCCGTTGGGGCCACAATGAGGGGGACGAGCCGACCTTCACGCAACCGCGGATGTACGCGACGGTCACCCAGCATCCGACCGTCCGTCAGCGCTTTGCCGAGCAGTTAGTCGCGGAGGGTGCCATCACCGCCGAGGAAGCGGCCGGGATGCTGCAGGCGACGCTCGACAGCCTCGCCGCCACGCGCAAGCAGGTTGTCGATTCCGGCAGCGCCAGCGCCCCCTTCGCCGAGAATGGGAGACACGATCTCGGCGAGACCACCGAGACGGGAGTCCCGGCGGAGGATCTGCTGGCCTACGACGTCGCGATCCACTCCCTGCCGCAGGGGATGCAACTGAGTCCGAAGCTGCTGCGACAGTGGGAGCGGCGGGCGGCCGTGCTCGGCCAACCTGACGGCGAGGGGAAGATCGACTGGGCACATGCCGAGACGCTCGCCCTGGCCTCGATCCTCGCCGACGGCACGCCCATCCGGCTCACCGGGCAGGATACGGAGCGCGGCACCTTCTCCCAGCGCCACCTGGTGCTCCATAACGCCGCCACCGGGGAGCGATGGGTTCCGTTGCAAACACTGCCGCAGGCGAAGGCGTCGTTCGCTGTCTACAACAGCCCGCTGTCGGAGAATGCGGCGGTTGGCTTCGAATATGGATACACCGTTCATGCGCCAGAGTCACTGGTGCTCTGGGAAGCGCAGTTCGGCGATTTCGCCAACGGCGCGCAGGTGATCATCGACCAGTTCCTTGCGGCGGCGCGCGCCAAGTGGCAGCAAGAGCCGGCGCTCGTTCTTCTCCTGCCGCACGGGTATGAAGGACAGGGCCCCGAGCATTCCTCGGCGCGGCTGGAGCGTTTCCTGCAGCTCTTTGCCGAGGGGAACCTGCTCATCGCCAACCCGACGACCGCAGCCCAATATTTTCACCTGCTGCGCCGGCAGGCGAA
>JAICRA010000247.1 GCA_025937615.1 Thermomicrobiales bacterium
ATGCTCTCCGGAGCCACATCGACACGCTCGACACGGTCTGGAGGGCCGAGCTCGCTTGCCTCCTGCCCGAACTCCTAGACGCTGCCCGGCCATCTGGACCGAGCCAGTCGGGCGACCTGGCACAGCGCCATCGGTTGTTCGATGCTGTGAACCGAGCCATCACTGTCGGCGACCGCCCGCGCTTGCTGATCATCGACGATCTGCAGTGGTGTGACGTGGAGACCATCGAGTTGATCGGCTTCGTTGTCCGTTCCGGTCAGGCGACGCCGGTCCTGATCATCGGCACCGTCCGCTTGGAGGAGATCCCAGAGCATCATCCCCTCGTTAGACTCGTCGACGCTTTGGGCCACGACCAGGCAGTGACCACCGTGCCCCTCGACCGGTTCGATGAGGCCACCACGGCGACGCTCGCTGCTCGGCTCCGCAATGCCGACACGATCGATCCGGAACTCGCGGCACGACTCTGGGTGGAGACCGAGGGCAACCCCCTCTTCGTCATCGAAGTGCTTCGAGCCGGGGTCGGAACTCAGGCGGCGCTCACTCCCACGATGCGGGCGGTGCTGGGCGCCCGACTGGGCCAACTCCCTGACGGCGCTCGGCGGCTTGCCGAGGTGGCGGCCGTCATCGGTCGGCCCTTCTCGGTCGGTCTGCTGGTCTCGGCCGCCGGGATCGGCGAGCCAGAGCTTGTCGACCATCTCGACGAGCTCTGGCGTCGACGGATCATCCGCGATCAGGGGCTCACCTACGACTTCAGCCACGACAAGCTTCGGGCAGTCGCCCTGGAGATGCTCAGTCCAGCTCGTCGACGTCAACTCCACCGGGCCGTCGCCGAGGCGATCGCGGTCGAGTTCCAGGACCACATCGACGCGGCCAGCCCGCAGCTGGCTGCGCACTACGATCAGGCCGGTATGGTCGAACCGGCCATCGATGCCTACCGCAGGGCGGGGGCCCGGGCGGTGGCGGTGTCGGCCCTCGATGAAGCGGTCACCATGTTTAGGCGAGCGCTCTCACTACTCGCTCACCTGCCGACGTCGCCCGAGAGCGATGCGCTCGAACTCGATGTCCGGATCGCTCTCGGATCCCCCCTTGTGGCCCTCGACGGCTACGGCTCCAACAGTGCGCACCGACTCTATGAACGAGCCCTCTCGCTTTGCCGCAAGCTTCACCGACCCGTGGACGCACCGATTCTCCGCGGTCTCGGCCTCGCCCGGCTGCAGGGCTGCCGCTTCGACGAATGTAGTGAACTCGGTCAGGCCCTCCTCGACGAGGAGAGGCATGATCCGATCGCCAGCACAGAGGGCCGATATCTCCTCGGCGTAAGTGCGTTCTGGCGGGGCGATCTGGCTATGGCTCGGCACTATCTCGAAGGCGCTATTGAAGCCTATGACGTGTCCCGTCGCGACGAGCATCTGGCGTTGTACGCCCAGGACCCGAAGGCAGTCTGTCTCGTACGCCTGGCCTGGGTCGACCTGTGGGCGGGAGACGCCGGCCGGGCCAACGAGACAGCCCTATCTGCTCTTGAGATCGCCGTCGATCTCGATCACCTGATGACGTTGGGGTACGTCACCACTTACGCGGCGATCATCGCGGCTGAATCCGAAGACCGCCCCCACCTCACCGAGTTCCTCGGCGACGCTGAGCTTCTGTGGAAGCGCCTTTCGGAGCGCTACCTCGTAGTCGTCCTGGAGGCCCTTAGGGGCTGGCTGGAGGTCTGCGAGGGATCGCCGGCGGGCATCGAGAAGATCGTGCGCTCGGTGGCACGCTCGCGCACCGATGGGGAGACCCTGCACCTGACGTACTGTCTCCTGCTGCTCGCCCGGGCTCGCGGCATGGCCGGTGAGCTCGACCAAGGACGAGCCGCCACGCGCGAGGGGCTCTCATGGTCACACCGCCGCAACCAGCGCTATCTCGAGGCCGAGCTGTGGCGAGTCGATGGGGAGTTGGCGTATCGCAGCGGAGAAGCCGCGGCCGCCTCTTTACGCAACGCCGTCGAGCTCGCCTCCCAACAAGGGGCGGGCTGGCTGGAGCTTCGGGCGCTGCACTCCCTCGCCAGTCGATTTCCCGATCAAACAGTGCGTGAGCAACTCGGGGACCTCGTCGAGACCATTCCGTCGGGCCATGATCTCCCGGCGTTCCGTGCAGCAGTGGATCTGCTGAGCGAACACGGCTGAGAGGGAACGCTTCGGGAACGCCTGAGGGTGCATCCTTCCCTCATCGATGTGAAACCGAGATGAGGAGCACCCAATGAGCGACACGATCGAGAAGCTCGCCGAAGCGGTACGAGGGAGCGTCATTACTCCCGCGGACTCTGGCTACGACGACGCTCGCGTCGTCTACAATGCCATGCACGACCGCAGACCCCGCGCCGTCATCCAATGCGTGGATGCAGCCGACGTGATGGCCGCGGTCGCCGCTGCCCGCGACGGCGGACTCGACCTCGCCGTTCGTGGTGGGGGCCACAGCGCTGCGGGCTTCGGCACGGTGGACGACGGTCTGGTCATCGACCTCTCGCCCATGAAGGGCGTACTGGTCAACCCGGCCAAGAAGGTCGCCTGGGTCGGGGGCGGCACGACCTGGGGGGATGTCGACCACGCGACCTACCCGTTCGGCCTGGCCGCGCCCGGCGGGATCGTCTCCACGACCGGGGTGGCGGGCCTAACGCTGGGTGGCGGCATCGGCTACCTCACCCGCAGCGTGGGGCTCTCCATCGACAACCTGCTCTCGGCCGATGTCGTTCTCGCCGATGGCCGGCAGGTCACGGCCAGCGACTATCAGAACGAGGATCTGTTCTGGGCACTGCGCGGCGGCGGCGGCAACTTCGGGGTCGTCACCAGCTTCGAGTTCCGGCTCCACGAGGTCGGTGATGTCGTGGGCGGCCCGCTGTTCTACGACTTCGACGATGCCACAGCGGTCCTGGAGTGCAACCGCTCCTTCATCAACGAGGCGCCCGAGCAGCTGGGATGCCTCTTCGGCTGGCAGATCGCGCCTCCGCTGCCGTTCATCCCCGAGGACCGGGTCGGGGATCTGTTCTGTGTACTGGTCACGTGCTGGAACGGCCCGCACGAGGAGGCTGCGCGAGTCCTTAAGCCACTACGCGACGCTGCCGAAGTGAAGGCGGAG
>JAICRA010000246.1 GCA_025937615.1 Thermomicrobiales bacterium
GCCGCCATGCGGATGGTCTCGTGGGTTCATTACCGACCCGCGGACCGTTGGCCGCCGTCCGCGGTGCCGGGTTCGACCAGCTTTTCCAATGACAATGTTCTCGTGGTCGACGTTACCGACCTGACCGAGGGTCGCCATGCAGTTGAGGTGGACCAGCCGAACTTCTCCCGACGGCATCCGGATCTGCGCGTAGTCGCCAGATTTCGCCATCAGTTGGGCCGCCGTCCCCGCCGAGCGGCACATCTGACCGCCCTTGCCCGGATAGAGCTCGATGTTGTGAATCTGCGTCCCAGTGGGAATATATCGCAGGGGCATCGCGTTTCCGGTCCGAATCGGGGCCTCCGGCCCGGAAATCACTGTGTCGCCCACGGCCATCCCAACCGGCGCGAGCATGTAGCGCTTCTCTCCGTCAACGTAGTGCAGTAGCGCAATTCGCGCGGAGCGGTTCGGGTCATACTCGATCGCAGCGACTCTGGCCGGAATACCCGTCTTGTTCCGCTTGAAGTCGATGATCCGGTAGAACCGCTTGTGCCCGCCTCCGCGATGCCGGGTCGTGATCCGGCCCCGGTTGTTGCGGCCGGCGTGCTTCTTCAGTGGCTCTATGAGGCTTTTTTCGGGTTCCTTCTTCGTGATCTCCTCGAACGTGCTGACGCTCATCGAGCGGCGGCCCGGCGAAGTTGGCTTGTAGATGCGGATCGGCATTTGTGCGTCCTTATCCTTGAATATCCGGAACCAGCTAGACCTGCTCGAATACGTCGATGCGCTGGCCTGGAAAGAGGGTGACAACCGCCTTCTTCCAGGCTCGTTCCTGTCCGTAGATCCGGCTTCGGCCGCGCCGAATCGCGCGCGACCGGCGCGAGCCCTTCACATTGATGGTATTAACGGCCTTGACCCGCACGTTGAAGAGTTTCTCGACTGCTTCGCGAATCTGAATCTTATTCGCGACCGTGGCCACTTCGAACGTGTACTGATCCTGCTCCATGAGGTCAGTATTCTTCTCGGTGATCAAGGGCCGGACGATGACCTGGTCGATCGTGAGCGATGCCACCTAAGCCCCCTTCACCCCGGCGACGACGGAGTTTTCGGCCCGGCGCGCCATACGCTCCTGCCTCCATGAGCTTGGTTCGCGTCGATCCTCGGGAAGTCCCCACAGGCCCTCGACGGCCGGGATTGCTTCCTGCGCAACCAGCATGCGATCGAACTTGAGAATGTCCCGCACGTTCAGGTATCGCGCGTCGACGACCCACACACCGGGCAAATTGCCGGAAGACTTCCGGATTGATTCCACCTTCCCGTCCGTCACGATGAGCACCGACCGGCCCTCCGGCAAGGCAGCGAGAACCTGCTTCATCGCCTTCGTCTTCGGCTCGATCTCACCCAACCCCGCGACGACCGTCAACCGCTCGTCCCGCACTTTTGCCGAAAGTGCTGAGCGAACCGCCAGGCGTCGCATCTTCCGGGGCATGTCCTGATTGAAAGACCGCTGATGAGGTCCCCAGACAACACCGCCACCGGTCCACTGGGGCGCCCGGATCGAGCCCTGTCGCGCCCGGCCTGTCCCCTTTTGTCGCCAGGGCTTGGCGCCACCACCACGCACCTCACCGCGGGTCTTGGTATCCCGCGTGCCAAGCCGCGCATTGGCCAACTGCCGCACTAGCGCTTGGTGCATTACCGGAATATTCGGTTCGATGGCCCAGACTGAATCGTCCAACTCGGTCTGCTCGACCACTCGGCCTTGCGTGTCATGCACATCAATGATCATGTCAATCTCCGGACCCGGACGGAAACTTCGGCCGCTAGAGGGGCAAAGGACATTACTTCTTCCCCGACTTGATCGCGCGACGGACCATGACCAGACTTTGGTTGGCCCCAGGTACAGAGCCCTGCACTAGAAGCAGATTGCGCTCGGGGTCGACGCGTAGCACTTTCAGGTTCTGAACGGTGACGCGATCACCGCCCATCCGACCAGCCATCCGGAGCCCCTTGAACACCCGCCCCGGTGTAGCACTCGAGCCGATTGAACCAGGCGCCCGCAGCCGGTCCGACTGCCCATGCGTCTTCGGTCCGCCCCTGAATCCGTGGCGCTTGACAACACCCTGAAAGCCCCGGCCCTTCGATGTGCCGGTGATGTCGACCAGTTCACCCTCGGCGAACGTATCGGCGGTGATGACCTGACCGACGGCTATGTCGGCGGTGTCGCTGACCTTGACCTCGCGCAACGTACGCGACATGAACCCGCTCGCCTGCCGGTGTCCCCGTTCGGGCCGATTCAGGCGCTTGTCGAGGCCAAATCCGAGTTGAACCGCGCTATAGCCGTCCCGCTCGGGAGTCTTGATCTGGGTCACTACGCAAGGTCCAACTTCGAGGACCGTCACCGGGTGAGCCAAACCTGTCTCATCAAATGCCTGGGACATGCCCAGTTTCTTTCCAATTAGTCCCTGGATCATTGGCTCTCTCCTGTCTGCCAGGAAGCGGTCCAACCAGTCGGTCGGCTCCGCTCGCAGAGCGTGTCCAGCGCTGACGGCCGCCCTTTCGGGCGACCTTGCGCCGTCACTACAACTTGATCTCGATATCGACTCCGGCAGGAAGATTCAGGCGCATCAGCGACCGGATCGTGCTGCCACTTGGCTCGAGCACATCGATCAACCGCTTATGCGTCCGGATCTCGAACTGCTCCTGCGAATCCTTGTCGACGAAGGGCGACCGGATCACGCAGAACTTCTCGATCCGAGTGGGCAGCGGGATCGGACCGGCGACTTTTGCGCCGGTCGATTCCGCCGTCTCGACAATCTTGCTCGCTGACTGGTCGAGCACCTTGTGGTCATAGGCCTTGAGACGGATGCGAATCCTCTGATTTGGTTTGCGCGCGACCATCGTTCCTTACTCCTGCGTACGGCCGCGCCCAGCGCGCCGAAAAATTTCCTACTCGGTAATCGAGGTCACGACGCCAGCGCCGACGGTGCGCCCGCCCTCGCGAATGGCGAAGCGCAAGCCCTCCTCGATGGCCACCGGGGTGATCAGTTCCACCCCCATCTGCACGTTGTCACCCGGCATGACCATCTCGGTGTTCTCCGGCAGCGTAATGGCCCCGGTCACATCCGTGGTGCGGATGTAAAACTGCGGGCGGTAGCCGGGGAAGA
>JAICRA010000206.1 GCA_025937615.1 Thermomicrobiales bacterium
CCTGCGCCGCATAGGTATCGACGATGTCGGCTGCTTCCTCGACCTCGCCGATGGCCTCGATGCGGTTCTTGCCCGCCTCGAGGATGAGCAACGCCGCCAGGCGGAACTTTTGCTCGCGGATCAGTGCCGCTGCCCGGCGCATGATCGCGACCCGCTCCTGCCAGGGCCGTTGCGACCATGCGGGAAAGGCTGCTTTGGCCGCCGCTACGGCGTCGTTGACGTCAGCTTCAGTGCCGGCCACGAAACGGCCAATCAGAATCTGTTTGTCAGCCGGTGACCGGACCTCGAACGTGTCGCTTCCGGTGCGCTCTTCGCCGCCGATGAGCAAGGGGTAGGTCTGACCGAGCCCGCCCCGAAGTTCTTCGAGAGCGGAGTCGAAGGCGTTGTGCATCGACTCGATCTGCTCCGCAGTCGCGGTGTAGGTGATCTTTTCGGCAACAGACACGGGCATTCCTCCTGAGAAGCGTGTGAGCTTGGACGGGCCGGCGCGAGGCGACCCTCAACCTTGCAACTGTACCGCTAGACGTACTTTCCGCGGATTTCGACCAGCTCGATGAGATTGTCGAATGGATCGCGGACGAAGAGGCGGGGTCGGTTATGAATCGTCTCAGGGACGCGGATTTCGTACCCATAGTCGTGGAGGCGGGTCTTATATGCCTCGATGTCATCCACCTCCAGACAGAGATGCTGCGCCGCTGAATTCGAGCCCATGTTCTCGTCCTTGAAGACATGGACCTCGTCACCATCGTCATTTGCGGCGAACCAGATCACCGTCATCGCGGCGAGACCTTCGGGCTTCGGAATCTCACGCATCCCCAGCACTTCGCCGTAGAACGCGCGGGCATCACCGTCTCTGCCGGGAGGCATGGGGATGCTGGTGTGTTGAAGTCTCTTTACCGAGGGCATGCAGGACTCCTTTCGTCCCTGGAGCTCGTTTCGCCTA
The DNA here is from genome assembly GCA_025937615.1 of Thermomicrobiales bacterium. The sequence continues at coordinate 944 of JAICRA010000206.1, forward strand.
TTTCCGCATAGTCCCTCCCCGGTGTCGAGTTGTCTCGCCATCGTGGTACTTGTCGGACAGGGGCGACGGCTGGATGATGCCGCCACAATCCGATGGTGGACGGGAGAGGAAGAACGGTGACGGTATTTGAGGCGGGCTTCCCGAATCTTCACGTCAGCGGACACCCGCTGGTGCGCCACAAGATCCGTATCCTGGCGGACCGGCGCACGGACTCGAAGCTCTTTCGCGAGCTGGTCAATGAGCTCACATCCCTGATGGTTTACGAGGCCACGACCGATCTGCCCGTGCGCCCAGTCGTATTCGAAACGCCGTTGGAAAGCGCGGAAGGTGTCGAGGTGGCGGCGAGGGTTGGGCTGGTGCCGATCTTGCGCGCCGGACTGGGCATGACCGACGCCGCGCTGGCGATCCTGCCCCAGGCCGAAGTCTGGCACCTCGGATTCCGCCGGGACGAAGAAACCCATTTGCCGGAGAGCTATTACAACCGGTTGCCGGAGTTCTGTCCGAACGATCTGATCATCGTCCTCGACCCGATGCTCGCCACCGGGGGCTCGGCAGCGGCGGCGGTTTCAACGCTGAAACGATGGGGGGCGCCGAAGATCACGTTCGTCGGACTGATTGCTGCGCCGGAAGGGGTGCAACGGCTCTTGCGGGAGCACCCGGACGTGCGAATTCATGTCGCCGCGCTTGATCGCGAGTTGGACGAGAACGCGTATATCCGGCCGGGATTGGGCGATGCCGGCGACCGGATGTTCGGGACGGAGCCCTCCGCGTGGGACCCGCCGATCGGGTAGCTGGTACTGGGTGTTAGGTCGTGGGTGATGGGTATTGGAGCGACGCGGTAAGTGGAGAGTTTCCTCAAGTTCCGGTAGGCGTCAGCCAGGACCCAACCGGATCATGCGGCGGTGGGGAATACCGCGTACGTCGTAGAGCGGACCGACCGGGGAAAAACCGAGCCGCCGGTAGAAGTTCTCGGCGGGGAGCTGTGCGGCAAGTGCTACCTCGCGGGCGCCGGCGTTGTCCGCGGCCTCGAGCAGAAACCGCATCACCAGTTCGCCGGCGCCCTGTCCCCTCGCCTCAGGGACCGTGGCAACCCATGCCACCAGTGCCTGCCCGCCCTTGACCAGCGGTAGGGTCAGTCTGCCCGTAGAGACGGGCCGGCGATGACCGTTGCTGGCCATCGTTGGGGGAAAGGTCGCCAGCGCGATCAGGCTGCGCGCGTCGTCAGAGTCCGCGACGCGGAGGTCGGCGACCCCTTGCTCTTCAGAGAAGACTCGGCGCCTGATCTCGAGCGCGGCGAGTCGTTCGTCGGGACTGACTGCAGGAATCACCTCGACCCAGGGCGGAACATCTTCGGACGTCGAGAGGCGGGAGGCAGGACTTCGAGTACTCACTCGGCTCCCTTTCGCGGAGCCATCATCGCCTGTCGCTCGGTCTCGCGCCTGGTGACACGAGCACGTGCTTCAGACAGCGCGCTTCGCGCCGTCTTGAGTTGGTCTCGTACGCGACTCGGGGCGGTGCCACCAGGGACGTCGCGCGCAGAAATGCTCTCGGCGGCGGTGAGCGGCGGCCGCTCTGTGGCAAAGATCGGGTGCGCGGCGGCCCACTCGGCATCGGTGAGATCGGAGAACGTCTTCCCCTCGGCGACGCAGGAGGCGACAAGCTCACCCGTGACCTCGTGGGCTTCGCGGAACGGAATGCCGCGACGCGCCAGAAGATCCGCGGCGTCGGTGGCGAGGGAAAAGTCGGCGGTAGCGGCTTCGGCCATGCGGGAAGAGCGCCAGCGGGCGGTACGGATCATGGGCGGTAGGACGTCGAGCGTCGCGACCACGGTGTCGACCGAGTCGAAGAGCGCCTCCTTGTCTTCCTGAAAATCCTTGTTGTACGTGAGCGGCAGTCCCTTGGCGATCGTGAGCATGGACAGAAGGTTGCCGTAGACGCGGCCGGTCTTGCCACGTGCCAGTTCGGCGACGTCCGGGTTCTTCTTCTGCGGCATGATGGAGCTGCCGGTGGAGAACGCGTCGGCGAGCTCTAGAAACCGGAACTCCGCGGAAGCCCAAAGGATGATCTCCTCCGCCAGCCGCGAGAGATGCATAGCAATCATGGAACAGGCATACAGCACGTCGATGACGAAATCACGGTCGGAAACCGCGTCGAGACTATTGGCACAAATGGCACCAAAGCCGAGGTCGGACCGGGTCGTTTCGCGATCGATCGGGTAGGTGACCCCGGCAAGGGCTCCCGCTCCCAGGGGCATGACGTCAGCGCGGCGATAGGCGTCTTCCAGGCGATCGAGGTCGCGGTGCAACATGGCGACGTAGGCAAGCAGATGATGTGCCAGGAGCACCGGTTGCGCGCGTTGCAGGTGGGTGTAGCCCGGCATCGCGAGGTCGGGGTTCGCGGCCGCGGTCTCCGTCAAGGCGTCTGCCAGATCGAGCACGCCGCTCATCAGTCCGAGGATCGCACCCTTGGCCCAGAGTCGGAGGTCGGTCGCGACCTGGTCGTTGCGGGAGCGACCCGTGTGGAGCTTGCCGACGACCCCACCGGCGATCTCCCGCAGCCGCCGCTCGACGCCCGTGTGGACATCCTCATCGGCGACGGTGAGGGTGAAGTCGCCATCTTCGACTTCGGAGAGGACCTGCCAGAGCCCGCGCTCGAGCGTCATGGCGTCCTCGGCGCTGATGATCCCTTGCTTGCCGAGCATGCGGGCGTGGGCAATTGATCCACGAATGTCTTCGCGTACCAAGCGCACGTCGAACGCGACCGAGGCGTTGAACGCTTCGAGACGTCGGTCGGGCGCCTGCGCGAACCGTCCTCCCCACGCCTTGGTCG
>JAICRA010000219.1 GCA_025937615.1 Thermomicrobiales bacterium
CGCGGCTGCCCGGCGCTGCCGGACGACGGGTTCATGATCGACTCTCCCTATCTCACGCTCTACGTTTACCCCGAGGAAGCCGACTACGCGCGGGAGACGAGCCTGGCGCCGACCGTTCATCGCCTCGACTCCTCAGTGCGCACGACCGACCCACCATTCACCCTCCCGCCGCAGCTCGGGGGCGACGGCAAGCTCGTCTACGTCAGCCTCGGCAGCCTCGGCGCGGCCGAGCCGGAGTTGATGGGGCGTCTGGTCGATCTCCTCGCGGGCACTCCCCACCGCGTGATCATGAGCCTCGGACCCCAGGCTGGGCAGCTCGCGCTCCCGGAAAAAATCTACGGCGAGGAATTCCTGCCCCAGCCGTCGATCCTGCCGAAGGTCGACGCGGTGATCACCCACGGTGGCAACAACACGACGACGGAAAGCTTCTATTTCGGCAAGCCGATGCTGGTGCTCCCGCTCTTCTGGGACCAGCACGACAACGCCCAGCGCGTCGACGAGCTCGACCTCGGACACCGCCTGGCTCCGTATGGATTCTCCGACGCGGAGTTCCTGGCGGCCCTGGACGACGTCTTGACCGACGAGCCGCGGCGATCGCGCATGGCCGGCATGGCCCAACGCCTGCAAGCCAACCCGGGGCCAGCGAGGGCCGCCGATCTCATCGAGCGACTGGCCATCGAGCAGGAACCCATTCACCGCGACGCCTAGAGTTACAAGTGTCATTCTGAGGCCGCAGCCGAAGAATCTCGTCTTTGCGAACACACGCTGTTGAGCCGAAATCCTTCGTTCCTCGGGATGACACGATGGTCGGTGCTAGCCGCAATCGGCTCTGGTTCCCCAGGATTCGCCCGGCGGCTACGTTCGCCGTCGCAGCCGCTCCGCGATGAACACGATGGTGAGCGTCCCGACCATCACCATCGCCGCCAGCGAGATGAGCATCGGCAGGCGGCTGGCAAAACGGAGCTGACCGTAGATGAAGACCGGCAGCGTCGGGTCGGCGCCAGCCAGAAAGAGCGCTAGCGCAAATTCGTCGAACGACGCGGTGAAGGCGACGAGCCATGCAGCCACAATCGCCGGGGCGATGATCGGCAGGATGATCCGGCGCAACGTCGTCAAGTAGTCCGCCCCGAGGTCGGCCGCCGCCTCCTCGAGAAACGGGCTCACGCCTCCCAGCCGCGCCACGATGATGAGTAACGCGTACGGCAGACCGATCACGGTGTGGGCGATGCCGACTGTCCAGAGGGAGCGATTGACGTCGAGCGCGGCGAACAGAAGGAGCAGCGCGACGGCGAGGACGATGTAGGGGACGATCAGCGGCAGGACTGAGAGAGCGAGCAGCAGCTGTTTCCCGCGAAAGCTATAGCGCGCGACCAGAATGGCAACCATCGTCGCCAGCAACGTGGCGACGAAGCTGCTACCGGCCGCTACCACCATGCTGTTACGCGCCGCGGTCAACGCGGTGGGCGTGCCGAGGGCGTTGCTGTACCACTGTAGGGTAAATCCCTGGAGCGGAAAGGCGAGCACCTGGTTGGCATTGAGCGAGAAGAGCACCAGAATGGCGATCGGCAGGTAGAGCAGGGCGATGAGGACCGCGTAGTAGCCCCGGAGAATGGGTGCTGACGTGCGGACCCGGCTCGGTGTCGAGCCGAGCGAGGTCCGAGCGCTCATGCCGCGAACTGCCGGGGATTGATCAATCGCAGGGCGATGGCGACGAACGCGAGCGTGCCGAGGAGCATCACCAACGACATCGCCGCGCCCAGCGGCCAGTTCGCGGCCTTGGTGAAGAAGTCCTGGACTAGGTTGCCGTACATCGATCCAGCGCTGCCCCCGACGAGCAGCGGCGTGACGTACTCCCCGACTGTCGGAATGAAGCACATGAAGAATCCGGCGATCACCCCGGGGAGGCTCAGCGGCAGGACCACCCGCCAGAAGCGCTGCACCGGAGTCGACCCAAGGTCGGCCGCGGCTTCGAAGAGGCTCGGATCGATTCGATGTAGACCCGCCAGGATCGGCAACGCTACGAACGGGATCCAGACATAGACGAGCGTGATGATCACCGCGAATCGGTTATAGAGCAGGAACTCGACTGGCTCTCTCGCCAGACCAGTAGAGAGCAGGAAGCTGTTGATCACCCCGTTGGAGCCGAGCATCACCTTCCAGGCCATCACCCGCAACAGAAAACTCGTCCAGAAGGGGATGAGCAGCAGCGCCAGAAACAAGCCGGCGTGCCGTCCGGCGCGGAAGGCGAGGAAATAGGCGATCGGGAAGGCGAGGAGCGTGGCGGCCGCGGCGACGGTGAGCGCCATCCCAACTGAGGTGCCAAAGAGCCGCAGATAGGTGGGCTTTTCGAGCAGTGTCCGGTACTGGTCGATCGTCGGCGCAAAGGACGCGAGAACACCTCCCCGCAAATCCGGACGGAGGCTGATCACGGCGATCAGCAACAGCGGCGCAAGGAAGAAGAGCGCCAGCCACACGGCTGGCGGCACGACGAGCCCCCAGAAGGTCGTGTTGCGGTCCAGTCGGAGCCGCAGTGGCCGACTACCGGCCCCGGCGCGAAAGGCGCCGGGGCCGGTTCGCCGCGCGACCGGCGTCGGGGTGGTCACGAGCGGCTGTGCGCGGGCGCTACGAGGCTTTGACGTCGACCCACATCTCAGCCCAGGCATCGCGCTGCTCGGCACTGATATTCGGTGAGAAGTGCGTGCGGTCGAGGACCGTCGGATCGTTGAGCGCCAGCACCTCGATCAGCTCGGGGTCGGTAATGGCGTCCATGACATCCTGGTTGGCCGTGCCGTAGTAGAACAACTCGACCACGTTGCGCGCCGTCTCGTCGGCGAGCTTGCCGTCGAGGAAGGCGTAGGCATTGTCGAGGTTCTCGGTCCCCTTGCGGATACCGTAGTACCCGACCCAGGAGTTGCGACCTTCTTCCGGATTCGCGTAGGCGACTGGCACGTCCTGCGCTCGCAGGAGCGCGTAGGCGCCTTGCCAGGCATAGGCGACCCAGACATCGCCGGAGGCCATAGCCTCGACAAGCTCCGGCTCGCCTGACCAGTAGAACAGATTGTGCTCGCGCTGAGCGATCCAGTCTTGCTTGATCTGCTCGAGCTGCTCGTCGGTCAAGTTCAGCTCGTCCCAGCCGTGGACGTAGGAAGCAACGTCGACGGCCGCGACGCCGTCATCCCACATCGAGATGTGCCCGGAATACTCCGGGTTGAACAACGCATCCCATGATTCACCGGCATCAGGAGCCAGGTCGGTTCGGTAGAGCACCGAGCTGTAGCCCCAGTCGTACGGGATGAAGTACTGCTTACCGTCGAACTGCCCCAGCTCCTTGAACCGGTCCGGCACCTTGTCCCAATTCGTCAAACGGGACGTGTCGATCTCTTCGACCAGTCCTTCCTCGACGTAAAACTGCAGCCAGCCGGTGTAGGGGTGGAACACGTCGGCCTGGCTGCCGGCCATCATCTTCGCCAGGATATCGGCGTCGGAGGCGCCGATCTCGAAGGTCACGTTGACGTCGGGGTTGGCGTTCTTGAAATCGATCCAGAAGTCCTCGGCATCGAACCCGGCCCAATCGAGGACCGTGAGACTGCC
>JAICRA010000378.1 GCA_025937615.1 Thermomicrobiales bacterium
CGCTCCTTCGCCACGATCAACGCCTCCGGTCAGACGCCCTGGCGCTCCAGCACGCTCTCGCCGCTGCACGTCCACTACGTCGGCAACCCGTATTGCTACCGCTGTCCCTGGGAGAAGACTTATCCGGAGTGCGATCTGCTCTGCGCCCGCGACGTCGAAGCGGTGATCCGCACCACCACCAGCGGCCAGCCGGCGGCCTTCATCGCCGAGCCAGTGCAGGGCGTCGGCGGGTTCATCACCCCGCCGCCCGAGTATTTCATCCGGGTCAAGGAGATCCTCGATCGCTACGGTATCCCCTTCATCAGCGACGAGGTGCAGACCGCCTGGGGGCGCATCGGCGTCGCGGACTGGGGGTTCCAGGCGTACGGCGTCGAGCCGGACGTCATCGTCTTCGCCAAAGGGCTGGCCAACGGCGTCCCCATCGGCGGTGTGATCGCCACTGACGAGCTGGCCGGGGCGATCCGATCGCTCTCGCTGTCAACGTTCGGTGGTAACCCGCTGGCCACCACCGCCGCCATGGCGAACCTCAACTACATCGCCACGCACAACCTGCGTGAGAACGCCCGGCTGGTGGGAGGCTACCTCATGACGCGGCTGTGCGAGCTGGCCGAGCGGCACCCGGTCATCGGCGACGTGCGGGGGATGGGATTGATGGTCGCGGTCGAGCTGGTGCACGACCGCGAGACAAAGGCGCCGGCGCCGGATGTTCTGGGCCAGGTCCAGAACGAGGCGAAGCGACGCGGGCTCATCATCGGGCGCGGCGGGTTGCACGCCAACGTAATCCGCATCTGCCCGCCCCTGATCGTGAGCGAGCGCGACGTGGATGACGCGGTGCGCACCCTCGACGAAGCGTTCACGGTGGCGACAGCAGCCTGAGCCGCGAGAGATTCCTCCATCCACAACAGCCGACAGACCGGTAAACTCTCTCTGGGGAGACTGGTCGAGTTGGTGCCGCGAGGGAGAATACGGGGTAGATGCTGTCTGTATTGCAGGAATCGTTCTGGGAGCGTCTGTCCGGAGTTGTTCGCCTGAACAGACTGACTTACGAGCTGATTCAGCGCGACTCTAATGCTACCAGCCAGGCCTGGTGGATCGTCGTGCTCCTGGGTCTGGCCAACGGCATCGCCCTGATCGTCACCCCGGTCGTCACCGAGGTCCCCGGCATGTCGGAGGAGATGGCGCGCAGCGCCGCCGAAGTGGCGGCCGCGCTCACCTTCGACACGACCGGGCGCCAGCTCATGGCTTTGGCCGCCGGAATTCTCGGGGCGATCCTGAGCTGGTATCTGTCGTCGTGGCTGCTGCGGGTGATCGGGAATCGGGTGGCCGGCCTCGCGGGGCGGCAGGTCACGGGCGAGGAGATGCGGCGACTCGTTGCCTGGGGCTACTCACCGACACTGGCGTCGTTTCTATCGCCGATTCCGGTGGTCGGTCCGCTCCTGGCCACCGTGGGTACCTTGTGGGCGTTCGTTACCGGGGTGATGGCGGTGAGGACCGCGTTCGACGTCGGCATCTGGAAGGCAATCGGTATCGAGTTGGCCGCATTCCTGGTCGTGCTTGTCGTGGTCACAGTTATCGTGATATTCACCGTCATGATCGCCTGGCCACTCGCCTGATTGGTGGTGCCAGAACGCAAGGAGGTTCGCAATGCAACCAACACCGTATGGTTCGACCCG
>JAICRA010000233.1 GCA_025937615.1 Thermomicrobiales bacterium
ACGCACGGGACCGAGCGGACCCGGCGTAGAGAGCGCGTCACACGACGTGCGCAATGCCGTCGCAGCTCCGGCCACCCGCCGGCAGAACTCGTCGACCAGCGCGGTCTTGCCGACACCGGCCTCGCCGCCGACGAGGACCACGCGCCCGTGCCCGGCAGCGGCCAGCCGCAAGTGCTCCTCGAGTTGGGTCAGGAGTGGTTCGCGCTCAAGTAGCTGCATCGCCGGGCTCCGTGGTGCGGCATCCATGATACGACTTGCGCAGCGCGCTGCCTCCCGCTCCCCAGCTCCTGAAGCACCTCTAATACGGTTTCCGTGAGATAGCTTCCGCGTCTCGGCGCTTTTCCCTCACCCCCTGACCCCGTCTCCCATTGTGATGGTCGAGGGGGAATAGCCCCTCTCCCGCCGCAGTGGGAGAGGGGTTGGGGTAAGGGCGGGGGCCGCAATCCGGATCGCATCACCCGTATGTCGTATGAGACATGGCACGCCCGCCGCGGCTTGCAACCGGTTCTCGTAACGCTCGTGCGCGTTGAAAGCCGCGCTACAGCGAATCTCCACGCTCCCCGTGAGAAGGTTGTCGATGAATTCGACTTCGTCTCGTGAGGTTCCTCCCGGGTAAGCCCAACATCCCCGTCCGCTTTTTGTCACGCTGCTGGGGTGTGGGCAGGACTGCGTACTCTCGATTGACATTCCGTCGACTCCCTGTAGAGTAGGTGTATCGGCGGACCCGGGAGCGGCAGACGGCTGACCCCAATCGCACTGCGCCGTCGGGCAGGACTTGCCCGACCCCAGCGCGGCCATCGCGCGTTCTCGTCGTGACCCGCTAGGTTGCGTACTCGAGGAGAAGACGCATGGAATTGCCGCGATCGACGCCGTGGACACGCCGTCGCTTGCTCGGACGCGCCGGTCAACTTGCGGCCGGCGCCGCCGTCGTGCCTTCGCTGGCGATGCTGGCGCAGGGAGAGCCGCCGGTCCGGGCCGCGGGCGGCGCCATCGTCAGGGCATCGTCTGCTCGCACGCTGGCGCCAGCCGTCCCGCTCATCGATCGCGTGGCCGCTATCTGCCAACGGCTGGCGCCGGCAGGCTGGCGCAATCTCCTCCTCAGGGCGAGCAACAACGAGCTCGACCTTGGCGCGGCCGACCTGGCTGCGGCGCTCGCGCGGCCGCTGGCGCGGATCGACCGGACGGTGCCGGGGTTCGAGGATTTCGCGCTCGAGGGCCAGCGGGGCATCGAACCAGGCGTGCCGGGGCGCAGCCTCCTCTTCCACGCCCTGGCCTCGCCCAATGTCTTCGAGGATGGCTCAGGCAGCACCCTCGGCGCGTTCCCGACTCCGGCCGAACTGGAGACGGTCGAGAACTACGTCTTCGGCGTCGCGCCACCGACGCTCGACGAGGTACGTGGTAGGGCCAGTGGGCATCCGCTAGGGGTGGTCGTCTTCGCGCTCGAGTATCGCCCGGCGCGGGAAACCGTCCACGGCAAGCATGCCGATTTCTGCTTCGCGCGCACCGGCCACGCCCGCATGGGCACCACGGAGGCGATTTACGACCCGCGAAAGCGCGACTTCCTCCCGGGCAAAGAGGATGACCCCTTCGCGTTTCCAGTGCAGCCGGTCCGCTACGCGCCGTTCCTGGCGGTCCAGCGCCCGAGCGATCCGGACACCTTCGGTCCCTTGCGCGCGACGGATGACGATCGCGCGCGGCGCTTCTGGGTGCCGCTGCACAAGCTCTTCAGCGGTCCGGAGTGTCTGCGCGGGCTCGACCTCGACGTCTCGCTTTCCGCGAGCCACATCAACGAGAAGTTGCGGCGCTTTCACCTTCAGCTCAACACCGCGGGCTTCAACACGGGATGGGCCGAGCCGGAGATCGACCAGTATCCGTTCGTGATTCGCGACGAGGCGCTGGCGTCACTCTCGCGCGATCCCGATCTCGGATCCGGTTGGGTGATGCCGCGGCCTCATCCGATCGCCGAGCCGGCCGAACACGACGGTGGGCCGCTGACGTTCTTCTACTCGCCGGAGCTAGCAGCCGCCAGGGACATCCTCCACTTCTCATCGCTGCAACTACTCGAAAGTCCACCGTTCGAGCCGCTCGGTCCCGGCCGGACGCAGGCCCTGCCGGAGAACATTCCCCCCCCCGACGCCGACATCATCGGCTATCTCACCACGATGAGCCCGGATATCGGGCGTGCCGCACCTCAGTACCTCAACGTACGGCAGAAAGTCACGCCGGACGGCGCCGATGTCGATCTCAACGCCACCGACGATGTGATGACGCCGCTCGGCGAAGGGGGCTACTGGGTTCGCCACTTCATTGACCACACCGCCGATGGGTGGGTCGCGGCCCGTTGCCCAGAGCTGGACGCCGAGGTTCCGACTCGCGTGCCCGCCTATTCGATCGTCAGCCCGCCGAGTTTCTATCCCTATGCCAGCCAGCGGGCGCTCACCAACTGGGCCGAACAGGAGGCCCCGGCGGAACTGCGCGACGGCATCTGGGCGACTCCGCCGCGGCCGCTCTCAGATCGCCGGCTCGCCGCGAACATCACCCTGCCGGCTCGCTTCAGCATCGACGACGACACCGTGACAGCTCTCGTCTCAATGCCGATGGACACCCCCGCGCAACAGAGCGGCGAGCCGGCAACCCAGGTGCGACGCCATCTGCAGTTGCCGGACGCCGCGGCCGGAATCTTCGAACCCGGCTGGGAAGTGACCCTGGACCGCACGACCGACAACCGTTTCTTCCTCACCGGCTACGGTCTCGGTTCGCCGTTCGTCGAAGACGCCAAGCTCTGCGCGACGCTCAGCACGTTCTGGCCCGGCGTGTCGCCCGATACCGCTCGCGAGTTCCAACCGAACAAGCCGATCGCACCGGGAGAGTCCCAGGTCTGGCCGACGATTGCGCCAATGACTGATGAGGAGCTCGGGATCGTCGCGGTCGACGGGCAAGGGGTTCTGCCGTGGGACGGCGTCCAGGGGCCACGCCTCATCCAGGTCGATGGCGTCGACGTCGTCGACTACCCGGCGATCTTGCACACCGACTATCTGAACACCGTCGATCGCTTCACCGCCGCCTTGACCAGCAAGGTCGACCAGGAGGCCTACGTCGCGCGGGTGCTCGCGATGGCACAGGTCTATTGGGCGCTGGGGATTCGGTACGCCGACTTTCGCGACCGTTACGAGCTTGCCGAGGCGCTCGACCGGTTCCAGGCCGCCAAGGGGGAGTGGTCAGTCCTCTCCTACCGCATCGTCGCCGGCGACGATGCGGAGCTCGGGCAAGCGCAAGAGTCGAGCGGAACCACCCTGCAGGGCAATGCGCTGCATCGTTTCCACCTGTTCCGGTGGAACGGCCAGGAGATGCCGGGTGACGACGTGAGCCGGATTCG
>JAICRA010000162.1 GCA_025937615.1 Thermomicrobiales bacterium
AAAGTGGCGGCAAAGTCTCAGACGCGGTCGGAAATCCTGCAGATCGCGCAGATTTATGACGCGCGGATCGTCGATGCCAGCCCGACGACCTTGCTGATCGAAGCCACCGGCCCGGAAACCCACATCGATGGACTGCTGAACATGTTGAAAGCTTTCGGGATCCGGGAGCTCGTCCGAACAGGTCCGGTCGCGATGATGAGAGGTTCAACGACGGTCGGAGTCAAGGAAAGCTCTCGCCCGGAGCGGGAACTGGCGGTTGCCGGCAACGGCACGACGCCACACGCGAACTGAACCCGGGGCGTCGCGTTAGCGAGGCCCTTGCCTGGAGATAGGCGGATAAACCGGGCGGAGGGTCCGGAGTACAAGAGCAGCGCGCGACGCTGGAACGATCATGGGGGAGATGCATGCCCGCGAAGGTCTATTACGAGAGCGATGCCGGACTCGACGCGCTCCAGGGCAAGACGGTAGCTGTTATCGGTTACGGTAGCCAGGGGCACGCTCATGCGCTCAATCTCCGCGATTCCGGGATCGATGTGGTGGTTGGGCTGCACGAAGGAAGCAAGAGCCGGGCGAAGGCCGAGTCCGAGGGTCTTCGTGTCATGTCGGTCGGCGACGCAGTCCGCGAGTCCGATGTGATCATGGTGCTGGTTCCGGATCATATCCAGAAGCGTCTCTACGAGGACGAAATCGCCCCGAATCTGACTCCCGGCAAGACGCTGATGTTCGCCCACGGATTCAACATCCACTTCGGCGCTATTACGCCACCACGCGGTATCGACGTTGTGATGATCGCGCCCAAGAGTCCGGGACATCGATTGCGTGAGCTGTTCCAGGAAGGCGTCGGAGTTCCCGCTCTTCTTGCCGTGCACCAGGACGCGACGGGCGGGGCCACCGACACCGCGCTGGCTTATGCCAGGGCGCTCGGATCGCTCCGAGCCGGTGTGCTGGGCACCACGTTTAAGGAGGAGACCGAGACTGACTTGTTTGGCGAGCAGGCGGTCCTCTGCGGCGGCGCTAGCCATTTGATCGAAGCAAGTTTCAACACACTCGTCGACGCCGGATACCAGCCTGAGATCGCCTATTTTGAATGCCTCCACGAACTCAAGCTGATCGTCGACCTTATCTATGAAGGTGGGCTTGAGTACATGCGCTACTCCGTCAGTGACACCGCTGAGTACGGTGACTACTACGCGGGACCTCAGGTCATTGACGATCATGTGAAGGAAACGATGCGCGGGCTGCTGGCGCGGATCCAGGACGGTTCGTTCGCCCAGGAGTGGATTGCAGAGAACGAAGCCGGACGAGAGCGATTCTTGAGTATGCGCGAGAAGGCGCAGGGAAGCAGAGTCGAACAGGTCGGCGCCGAGCTGCGGAAAATGATGCCTTGGTTGAAGAAGGGCCGGCCCGCCGCAGTCGCCGGCCAGACTGGAGACTGAGCGATGCCCGAGGAAGATGTACCAGGCACGGAGCATCCACGAGTCATCGTCTTCGACACCACGTTGCGGGACGGCGAACAGTCGCCCGGCGCGACGCTGACCGCGGACGAAAAGCTCGAAGTGGCTGATGCACTGGTCGATCTTGGCGTTGACGTCATGGAGGCGGGATTCCCCGCAGCGTCGCCCGGTGACTTCGAAGCGGTGCGGGCCATTGCTAATCGCGTGAAAGGCGTCACGGTAGCCGGACTCGCGCGATGTAATGAGAGCGACATCGAGCGGGCGGCAATGGCAGTCAAAGGCGCCGAGTCGGCCCGGATCCACACCTTCATCGCGACGTCTGATATCCATCTCAAGCACAAACTACGCATGAGCCGTGGAGAGGTGCTCGGGCGCGTCGACCGGATGGTCCGATTCGCGAAGTCGTTCACGAGCGACATCGAGTTCTCTGCCGAAGACGCGACTCGGTCCGACTGGGAGTTTCTGGCTCAGGTCTTTGCTAAGGCGATCGCCGCGGGAGCGACGACGATCAACGTACCGGACACCGTCGGCTACACCTCGCCGGTCGAGTACGCGGCGCTCATGGAATACCTCGCTACGAATGTTCCCGGTGTCGAGACGGCCATCATTTCGGTTCACTGCCACGACGACCTTGGAATGGCCACCGCGAACACCCTGGCGGCAGTGCGAGCCGGGGCGCGGCAAGTTGAAGTCACCATGAACGGGATCGGCGAACGCGCGGGGAACACTTCGCTGGAAGAAGTCGTGATGGCCCTGGCGACGCGGGGGGATCAATTCGGAGGCGCCGCCACGCGCATCCGAAAGGAGCGTCTGGTTCCCGTCAGCCGGCTCGTCAGCATCTTGACCGGCGTTCCGGTTCAGCCAAATAAGGCCATCGTTGGAGCAAACGCCTTCGCCCACGAGGCCGGCATCCACCAGGACGGAATGCTGAAGGAGCGCACCACTTACGAGATCATGGACCCGACCGACGTCGGTTGGGAGGGAACCCGGCTGGTGCTCGGTAAGCACTCCGGGAGGGCGGGGTTCCGGAACACACTGCAGGAGATTGGCATCCGATTGGACGAGGACCAGAACAATGAGGCGTACCAGCGCTTCCTGGCTCTTGCCGATCGCAAGAAGACCGTGACGGCTGCCGACCTGGTGGCGCTCGTGAGTGATCAGCTGGAAGCTGCTGATGACCCATTGCAGCTCGTTCGGTGGAACGCGAGCATCGGATCCGCGGGGCCGGCCACGGGGAGCGTCGTTGTGAGCCGAGAAGGCACTGAGATAAGCGGTGACGGCCAGGGGAACGGCGCTGTCAACGCGCTATTCCAGGCGATCGACGCGGCCGTGGCGGTTCCATGCGAGTTGGAGGAGTATCAGGTCGAAGCAGTCACGCCCGGAGAAGATGCCCAGGGGCAGGTGCGGCTGCGGATTCGCGCTGGCGACAAGGTCTTCACCGGTCATGGGCTCGCCACAGACGTCATCGAGGCCAGCGCCAGGGCATATCTGGCGGCGTTGAGCAGGGTCATTCAGGACGACCCAACCCCGATGATCGCCGGCCCGGTCTCCGCGGTGTCCCGTTGGACATGAAATTGGAACGGTGGTTGAGTCAGGATTTGGCAGCACCGTCGCGTCGAGGAATTCAACCGTGAGCGAGAACGGTAGTCCGAAAACACTGAGTGAAAAGCTCTGGGAACGTCACATAGTCCACGAAGCGCCGGGCGAGCATGACCTGCTCTATATCGACATGCACCTCGTGCATGAGGTCACCTCACCCCAAGCTTTCGACGGCCTGCGCTTGGCAGGCCGACCGGTGCGCCGCCCTGACTTGACAGTCGCCACGGCCGACCACAACGTGCCGACGATCCGGATCGAGTTGCCCATCGAAGACCCGATCTCCGCAAAACAGCTCTCGGCACTCGATGCAAACTGTGGCGATTTCGGCGTGCGACTCTACCCGCTAGCCGACCCCAGGCAAGGAATCGTCCATGTTATCGGTCCGGAGCAGGGACTTACTCTGCCCGGGATGACGATCGTCTGTGGCGACAGTCACACTTCCACCCATGGCGCCTTCGGTGCCCTTGCATTCGGCATTGGCACCAGCGAGGTCGAGCACGTACTGGCGACCCAGACTCTCCCCCAAGTTCGACCCAAGACCATGGCCATTACGGTCGATGGGGAACAGCAAACAGGGGTCACCGCAAAAGACGTGATTCTCGCCATCATCGGCAAGATCGGCACCGGGGGAGGTATCGGCCATATCATCGAGTATCGCGGATCGACTATTCAGTCGCTCTCGATGGAGGGCCGCATGACCGTCTGCAACATGTCGATCGAGGCTGGCGCGAAGGCGGGCATGGTAGCACCGGATGACACGACGTTTGCCTACATCGAAGGCCGCCCGCATGCGCCGACAGGCAAGCTCTGGGAGCGGGCCCTGGACGACTGGAGGACGCTACCCACGGACGCCGATGCGGTTTTCGACCGTGAAGAGTTCCTCGATTGCGCGACTATCCGGCCGCATGTCTCATGGGGCACCAACCCGGGCCAGGTCGTGCCAATAGATGGGGCCGTACCGCATCCCGAGGCTATCGAGGACCCAGGTGCGCGCGAGGTCGCGTCCCGTGCGCTGCGCTACATGGGGCTGGAGCCCGGCACCCCCATGCGCGAGATCCCGGTCGACACGGTGTTCATTGGATCGTGCACGAATAGCCGGATCGAAGATTTGCGACTCGCGGCCACCGTCGTCGCCGGTCGCAAGGTCCAGAAGTCCGTTCGGGCGATGGTGGTCCCTGGTTCGATGCGCGTCCGCGCGCAGGCGGAATCCGAAGGTCTCGATCGGATCTTCAAGGA
>JAICRA010000267.1 GCA_025937615.1 Thermomicrobiales bacterium
CCCGATTGCCTGGCCCAGTGCCTCGTTGAACTGTGGCAGATCACCTGGAACGCGAGAGGTAATGAGGTTGCCGTCGATGACCAGCGGCTCGTCGACATAGTTAGCGCCGGCGTTCATGACGTCATCGCGGATCTTCTTCACGCAGGTGACCGTGCGCCCGTCGAGCACCTTGGCCGAGATGAGGAGTTGCGGGCCGTGGCAGATCGAGCCGACCGGCTTCCCGGATTCGACGAAACGTCGCGTGAACGCGACCGCCTGATCGACGATTCGTAGGTTCTCGGGGGCCCCGCCGCCGGGAATGACCAGCATGTCGAACTCGTCAGGCGTCACCTCGTCGAACGTCCGCTCGACCTCGAGCACGCCGCCCTTCTTCCCTTCGACCGTCCCTCGTGTTTCGCCAATCGTCACGACCGCGGCACCGAGCGATTCGAGGTGGTTCTTCGGATCGATCGCCTCGGAGTCTTCGAAATTGTTCGCCAGGACCATCGCTACCTTTTTCGCCATCGGATTGCTCCTCCCATCGTCGTCATGATCCGCGTCCGTCGCGGAAATTCGCCATGAGGCCGCCAGTATACTGGCCCCTCGGCACTGATCCGTTGGTTATTGCCCCCCTTGCAAGGAGCGCGCCGGGTGGATGCATCGGTCCCGGTTGGAATCCGCGACGAGGACGCCCGTGCGGTGCTGGCCGCGATCGATCCCGACGAGACGATCTCCTTCCTGTGCGAGCTGGTGCGTGCGCCGTCGGTGAATCCCCCCGGCGATGTGTCCGAGGCGGCCGCGGTCTGCGAGCGCCCTCTTGTCGCGGCCGGCTTCGCCGTGCGTACTCTCGAGCACGAACCGGGAAAGCCGAACATCGTCGCGGAGTGGGGAGCCGGAAACGGCCCGACGCTCTGCTTCAACGCCCACCTCGACGTGGTGCCGATCGGCGACGAATCGGCCTGGTCGCACCCGCCGTTCGCGGCCGAGATCGCCGACGGTCGCATCTATGGACGCGGCGCGGGCGACGACAAGGCCAGCGTCACCGCCCAGGTCATGGGAGCCGTCGCGCTGGCCCGCTCGCGGGTGCCGCTACGCGGCCGGCTGATGGTGACCGAGGTTGCCGATGAGGAGACCTCCGGGGCCGGCGCCCTCCATCTCATTGCTGAGGCTCACGTACGGCCGGCAGGCGTGATCGTCGGTGAGCAGACGATGAATCGGGTAGCGATCGGGGAGAAGGGCACAGCCGGGGTCGACATCGTGGTCAGCGGACGCACCGCACACGGTGCTTTGCCCTGGGAAGGCGCCAACGCGATCGAGGGGATGGCACGGGTCATCACCGCCCTCGATCGGGAGCTGCAGCCGCGCCTTGCCGAGCGGACTCACCCCTATTTCATGCCGTCGTCCGCCTCGGTAAACATGATCGATGGGGGTGTGAAGTCAAATGTCGTCCCGGATCGCTGCGCGATCTTTGTCGATCGCCGCCTGATCCCCGGCGAGGATCCTGTCGCGACGACTACCGAGATTCGAGAGATCGCCGAAGCGGCGATCGCCGGCGTAACCGGGATCGACGTCCAGGTGATCCCGGCTGAAGATAGGTTCGCGGCGACGATGAGCGATCCGGACGGAGCCTTGGCGCGGGCGATGCTGGCCGCGAATGCGTTTCTCGGACTGTCGACGGAGCTGACCGGGTTCAGCATGGCGTCGGATGGCCGGCACTTCGCGGCGGCCGGCTACCCGACGATCATCTACGGGCCCGGTGATCCGCGTCTGGCGCATATCCCCGATGAGTGGGTTGGCATCGACGAGGTGCTGGAAGCGACGCGGGCGTTCGCGCTCGCGGCGCTGGCATTTCTTGGTCCCGGTGCCGGGTAGGACAGACCGGATGGGCGCCCAACACACCTCGCTGGCCGTCCCGAATCCGGGGCTGCCACCGGTCCGGGACGCGCTCGAGGCCGGGCTGGCGCGATTCCTGCGGTATCCGCCGCGAAGGAGGTGTGTCGACTATGTACATCGGTGGCGGATTGCTCTTGCTGATCATCGTGATCATCCTGCTGGTTTGGGTCTTCTAGACCGAATCTCGTTCGCCCCGCTTGCTGCGGTTGATCGACCGCGCTAACGCACATCGGTCACTCCAGTAGAGGATCCAGGTCCTCTGCTGGATCTTCGCGGTCACTTTATCCGCACCTGATCCACGACACCGTGGAGTTGGTCGTAAGGAACCCGGCTGGCGATTTTCGCCAGCCGGGTTCGCTAAATGCGCTATTCGGTGCCAGCTGGTCAGCCGTTGTTGGCGATGACCTCGGCAGGCTGATCTGTCTCACCACGATCCCGCAGAACGACCGCTCCGAAAGCAGCGACCGCCGATGCGATCGTGAAGAGAGACGGCAGCGACTTCGCATCCAGCTGGCCCACACCAGCAGATGGTAGCGATGCGGCCCGATCGCGGCGACGGCGTCGCTCACCGCCGACACCCGCGCGCGCTGCCCGGCGTCCCCCGCGGACGCGGCGCCCACCGCCTTCACGACCCCCGCGAGCTCTACGGCCTCCGCCACGGGCTCGACCGCCACCACCTCCCGGCGCGGCTGGGGCAACGGCCCTGGGCGCTGCCTGCGGCGTTTCCGCGACGTCATCCTCGCTCGCCGCTGAAGCAACGGCGGACGCGCTTTGCGCGATGGCGCCCTGGTCCGGGTTGGCCACGGCGACAGCAGCGGCGCCCTGCGCGATGGCGCCTTCGTCACTGTCTGCTTCAGCGAGAGCCGCGGCAGCCTGGACACGTGCCGCGCCGCGAGCTGCCAGCGCCTCGGCCGCCGCCGATCGAGCAGTCGCGGATCCTGGCCGGGCGCTAACCTGCGCGCCGTCCGCGATGAGGATCACCTCGTCATCCTGCGCCCGCACGGTCTGTGCGACGTGACCCGCAGGGATCGCGGCCGCCAGGGCGCCCGCGGCGAGCTTTGCCGTCCAGCCCACGACCGCACGCCGGGACGCC
>JAICRA010000037.1 GCA_025937615.1 Thermomicrobiales bacterium
AAGTTCCGCGCTTGCGCGCGAGCCTCGTCGGCGTCTGCTGCGCCGCCCACTTTAGGGATTGCTCCCCTCCGCGTTCAGCGTACAGTGAACGTACACCCTCCGTGCCCCGTTGTCAATACCCCTCTCGGAGAGAAATACGGTGCGTCAGTTGACGGTAGCGGCGGATGGGAGTGGATCTCCGGTTCGTCTGATCCGGCCGGGGAGCCGGATCACAAAACCGCCGGCTTCGGCGATGAGATAGATGAGCATCGGCACCGTCAGGAAGAGGGCGAGGAAGAGGTGTATGGTCAGTTCTTCCCATCCCGAGCCGAAGCGCGCGTAGACATAGGCCGGGTAATACGCCAGCCCCAGGGTGGTGCCGACGAAGACATAGCCAAGACCCCGCCGGCTTGGCCACAGCGCCACGCTGGCGACGATCGGGATCAAGTACCAGGGGTAGAGGTTGGTCAGAAGGAGGGAGAAGAGCATCAGCGTGTCGATGACACCGGCCTCCATGACTCGCCCCCGGGCGACGGCTGCGGCGATGGCCAACGCGAGGGCGACAAAGACCACCGTGCAGGCCCTGGTCACCAGGGCCCGTCTGGCGGCCACCGAGGGGAGCCCGAACGGGCTCTTGGTCTGCCAGGCTGGTAGCGTCGATGACTCGCCTCCAGGTGAGGACGAAGCGCCGCCCCCAATGGCGACGAGCGGGCCGAGCCCGGACGAGACGGAGCGGGTGCTCACAGCCTGCTGAGCCAACGACAGAACGGAGACGTGGTTCATCTCCTGGGATTTCGCGGTTCCCTCCCGCAGCCCGTCGACCATAGCACCGTCAGCCCAGTAGGGCATCACCGAGAGCACGACGACGAGCAGCGCGAGTGACCCGATGAGCGCAATCCGTCGCCACCCCCAACGGTCCCGCAGTGTGACGGCCAGGAGCAGTGGAGCCAGGACGATCGTGAAGAGTTTGACTAAGGCCGAGAGTGCGAAGAAGGGGCCGGCGAGGACCGACTTGCGGTGGAACGCGACGAGAGCCGCGACGAGGAACAGGGTCATCAGTACGTCGTTATGCGCGTTCCCAACCCCGTCGAACAGAACGAGTGGATTGGCCAGGAATAGATAGACGCTAAGCCATCCGGCGCGGTCATCCTGGCGGGATCGGTAGATCACGAACCCGGTCAGGGCCAGCAATCCCAGGTTGAACAGTTTCAGGGCGCCGAGCAGCCCGATGATGGTTTGGAACCCGACCACCGCAACCGGAAGCCCATAGGCGATCAGCCAGACGGGTCCATAGAAGAGAGGAACATCGACGAGAAAGGCCGGCAGGGCGAAGGGGTCGTCGCGATACCCGGCAAAGGTCACCAGGTAGGGGTTCTCGCCGTAGCCGTAGGCGAGTTTCAACTCGATCATGTAGTTGAAAACGTCCAGCGCGCCAACCGGATAGACGAAGAGATTGGCGATCGCCGGCAGACAGATCATGGCCACGATGGCCCATTTCGCACCCGGTGACACGCGTTCCTGGCGAGAAATGAGGAAGTAGCCACCGGCGTAGATGGCGCCCATCAGGAGGAAGAGGAGGAGGGTGCCCCGCAGAATCGGCGAGGCAAATCCTCCCGGGATCTTCTCGAAGGCAAAGTGCGTATTCGTCTCATTGGCCGGCAGTGAATACCACTGCGCGAAAAGGCTCCAACCGGCCGCCGCAACGACTACCAACAGCCAGAGCATGCGATCGGCGGCCGACATGACGAATCGACGAACGGACCAACCGGATGTTGTGTATTGCTTCTTGAGAACCTGCGCCATCCCAACCCATCACGTGCTCATGCCGCGGTTTCAGGTGCCCGTAAAGTGGAAAAAGACTCGCCGGCCAAATTGCCTGTCGGCAACTGCCCGAAGACCACAGGGCGGGCCAGATCATCCTAGCCGGTGGGCGACAGTTGCAGGATCCGCGCCAGGCCTGCCGTCCTGCGGTTGGTCACTCGTGCGCCGGTGATGTCGGGCTCTTGCAATTTTGGGCGTTTGCGGCCTGGACCCCATTGTGCAAGCAGGTCCGCATGGACCGGTCCTTTTGTCCCCTCAAGCTGTAGTGTTCACTCGTTCTACCTGGGTAGTCCTTGCTGGCCTCGCGCTCACCTTCGGCGCGAGCGGTTGCGGAGGCGCCTCGCCCGACACCCGCGTCGCGGAAACGCGGATTGCTCTCTATGGCACCCGGACGCCGACTCCACTGGAGACGGCGCGGACGGTGATCGCCATGGGAACGGTTCCTCCGTTGGACCCGGGGATCGCCGCGGCCCTGACGGCGGAAGCGTCGCTGAGCGTCGCGTCTCCGGAGCGGGGGAATGTCGCAACACACATGGCTCAGCATTTCGAGGGCCGCTAGGGCGGTCTATGGCGGAAGACTCCAGGTCTCCTGGTCATGATCTCGTCAATATTCGCTACGGGTCAACGACACGCAGTCCAACCGGTCCCGCACTTGCTCCACCGTCGATGATCACAGCGGCGCCGTTGATGTACTCGGCCAGGGGTGACGCCAGCATCAGCACGCCTCGCGCCACGTCCTCCGGCGTCCCGGGGCGCCCGAGTGAGGCGGCGCTGCGCGCTCCTTCCCGGTAGGCGAGGGAGAGGTGCCGGCCACCGTCCGCGACGTCGATGTACCCCGGAAGGACGGCGTTGACGCGGATGCCGTACGTTCCCAGTTCCAGCGCCATCGCTCTCGTGAGCATGATCGTGGCTGCCTTGGACGTGCAGTAGTGTGACCAGCCCCAGATGGCCCGTTGCGCGGCGGTCGAGCTAACGACGACGATCCGTCCAGGTTTAACGGCTCGGACCATCGAGCGCGCCGCGGCTTGGCAGATGAGGAAGACCCCTTTGAGATTGGTGTCGATGACCCGGTCCCATTCGGCCTCGGTCAGCTCGAGGAAGGGCGTGTTGGGGTAGAGGCCGGCATTTGCGACGACGACGCCCGGCGTACCCAGCTCTTCCTCGAGCCTGGTGACAAGCGCCGAAATGGCGGCGGCATCGCGGACATCCGCCACATACCCGCGGCAGGCAATCGACTCTTGCCGGAGCCGTTCACAGGCCGCCTCGACTCGATCCTCGGTCAGGTCGTTGAGGCCGATGGTGGCGCCGCAGAGGCCGAGGGCCCGGGCGATGGCAAACCCGAGACCCGTGGCCCCGCCAGTAACGAGCGCGATCTCGCCGCTGAAATCAAGCGGAATCGACACAATGGCTCCTAGAGCGTGATGCGAACCTCGTGTCATTCTGAGCGTCAGCGAAGAATCTCAGTTCCCGCGAACGGACACGAGGGCTCCACCGAGATCCTTCGTGCCTCAGGATGACACGAATAGGGGACGTCGCTCTAGATAGGCTGGTAGCCGCCGTCGACGTTGATGGTCTGCCCCGTGATGTACGCCGCGTCGTCGGAGGCGAGAAAGCTGACGACGGCGCCGACGTCGTCGCCGGTGCCATGCCTCCCGAGCGGGATACTGGTGCGGACTTCCTCGACGACGCGCTCGAACGGCAAGCCCATCGCCTCGCCGCGACGGCGCAGGGCGGACCAATGCATCTCAGTGGCCATGTTGCCTGGGCTGACGCAATTGACCCGAATGCCGTATGGACCGAGCTCACGGGCTAGCGCGTGCGTCAGCGCGACCACTCCCGCCTTGGTGGCCCCGTACACGCCCGACCCGGCCGGCGTGTCACGACCGAAGATGGAGCCGACCGTGACGATGCAACCAGCTCTGGCGGGGATCATGGCACGGGCGGCCGCACGGCAACAGAAGAAGGCGCCGTCGAGGTTGACGGCCAAAATCTCGCGATACGCTTCATCGCTCATCTCGGCGATCGGCCCGCCGCCGCCGACGCCGGCGTTGGCCACAAAGAGATCGAGGCGCGCCAGTCGCGTGACGGTCGTCTCTACCAGGGAATCGACCTGCCCTGGGTCGCGCACATCGCAGGGGGCGGCAATGGCGCGGCTGCTTAGCCGCACCGCCGCGTCAGAGACCTCCTCATCGACGTCGGCCATGACCACCGTCATGCCATCGTGAAGCAGCCGCCGGGCGATATCCAGACCAAGCCCCCGCGCGGCCCCGGTCACGATGGCCACCCGAGCTGGCGGTGGGAGTTGGGCACTTGCCTCGAACGTCGGAGTCGACATGACGACTTTACTCTACCGAACGGCGAAGCACGCTCGAGGCGCTCATAGTTGCCTCGGCAGCGATCCCCCAAGCCGAAAAGCCATGGTCGTCATGGGTAGATTGAGCGCCTGCACGGGGCCGCAAGCAGGTGTTTCGCCGGCCGCGCCAAAACGCTTGGATGCGCGTCGCCAAGTGGCTGCCCTAACCGCTCTCTCCAGGATCCGAGGTCTGCGGGAACCTCAACGAGCTGGCACAGCATCGACCTCGTAGCCGAATTCCTGGAGTAGTTCGCCAAACGTCTCCTCGACGGCCGACCGCAATGTGGGTGGTAGATCGTGCCGCCAGCGGCCTATCGAGCCGGAGGGGGAGCCGGCCGTGGCGTGACCACGGAGCTCCGGAGCGTCCGCCGCGGCAAGCAGGCGGGTCACCGTCTCCGGCGCCGCCTCCAACCCGAGCAAGTTCAGCAGCGGCGGCAGCGTCGCGGCCGGGTCGCGTACCAGGTCTTCATAGCGGACCAGACTCCCTGGCTCACCCCGATCCCGCCACGCGGCACGAAGGACGAGAAAAGTTTTATACAGGTAATTCAGCCACGCTTCGTCGCTCTCCACGAGGGCGCGCCCGAAGTCACCGAAGCCCTTGCGCGCGTTGTAGGCCAGCATCGAGGCGACCATGTCGCGAAAGTCGCGCACCAGAAACAGCTCCCGCGCTCCGGGATAGAGCTCGCGCATCAGCTGGGGGTAGGCGTCGGAAAAATGCTTTTCGGCGAAGTAGACCAGCGGCGCGAGTGCCTGGCCCTGCGCGGCGGCGGTTGCCAGGTACCAGCCGTCGATGCTGCGTTGGCAGAACGCCGCCAGATCCGTGATGTACGTCGAGCCCGACCAGGCCTCCACCTCGGGCCAGGCGGCAAAGGCAGCGGAGTAGAAGGGATTGCCACCGGCGGCCAGCGGTTCGAGATGGAACTCTGTCGGGGCGCCGACCCGCTTGCGAGCATCGGTCGGGGCGGCCAGGGTCTTGAGGACGTGCGTCCAGTACTTGCCGCCACGCGCCTCGTAGGGAGGCCGGTTGTAGACAACCACCGCAGGATGTGCCGAGAGCATTCGCATCAGCAGCGTGGTGCCGGTGCGACCAAACGAATTGACCAGCAGCGGCTGTAATCGGGGCGTGTACGCCGTCTCCAGTAGCCGCCGCTCCCCACTGATGAGGACCACCTTGACACGTGAGCCATCGGCGAGCGTCACGCGCAGATGGAACTCGAAGTGCTGGCGCAGGATGAGAGTATTGACGAGCAGGGTGAAGCCACACGCCGCCGCCCAGGGGAGACCGGGATGCCGGGCGGCGACCTCCGGTGTCGGGAGTCCCGTGACCGCCGTCGCCAGCACCAGTCCGGGTACGACCGCCACGACCTCCTGGACCGGCCCGCCGGCGGCGAGGACGTGTCCGCTCACCCGTACCGCCCAGGCCGCGCTGGTCCCGCCCTCGACCGGGGTGTCGATCGTCGCTTCCAGCACTCCTTCCCGCTGCGCGCGTCGCAACGGGCGAAGGGAGAAGTTTGCGACAGGGGGCGCGGATGCCACGAGGGAGTGCCTTTCACCAAGGCCGGACGCGAACCCGCCCCGGTCTTGCCCGGGGCGAACGAGGAGATGATAGACGTTCCGGGTGGAGACTGGTCAAGAAGATCCGGGGCGACTCGTGATTCGCCGAGGCGGGGCCGGCGTAATTGGTGTCCGCTCACCTGCGGCTCCGCTCGAAGTCAACCGGAAGGGCAACGCCAAGCGGAGTCGCGGGGAGGAGATGCGCCCCCCTGGGGACCCGACCGCCGGGCGTTCCACGTCGAGTGCGCACGGGACATGCATGCGATCATCCAGGTTGACGCCGGGCTGCCCGGTCCGGATGCATGAACTATGAGATTGGAGCCGACGATGCGCAACCAGTGGCGCGGGATGGCGGTCGGAGCAGTTGTGGGCGCCGGGATCGCCGCTCTCATCCGGCAACAAGTTACGGCGGGGATCGCCGCGCGGAACCGGCACCGGTCCGAGTCGCTCTTCGCCTACCATGCGGCGCGGCACAGGATCCTGATCCTGGGAGCTGGCTTCGGGGGAATGGCGGCAGCCCTTCGCCTCGACGAGCGGCTCGGCAATCGCTCGGATACGAGCGTCCTCGTCGTCGACCGTGACAGCGCGCTCCTCTTCACGCCCTTGCTCTGGACAGTCGCGGATGGCCGGGCCAACCCCAACGACGTCGTCGTGCCCATCCGGGCCTTCCAACGCGGTCGCGCGTTCCATCTCCTGCACGCCGAAGTCGAAGCGATCGATCTGGATCGGCGGGAAGTCCGCACCAGCGCCGGGACTCGTCCTTACGACTATCTCGTCGTTGCCCTGGGGAGTGTTACGGCGGTCCCAGCGCTACCGGGGTTGCGCGAACGGGCGTTGCGCTTTCACACCCCGGCTGATGCGATGGAGCTGCGCAATCACCTCATCGACGCTCTCGAGAATGCCCATCACACGGTCGACGCGCAGGAGCGACGCGAGTGGCTGACCTTTGTAGTCGGTGGAGGAGGCGACACCGGCGTCGAGCTGGCGGCGACGATCCTCAATTTCCTCCAGGTTGGGCTGCTGGCCGAGTATCCCTGGCTCGCCGATGAGCGACCGCGAGTCGTCGTCGTCGGACGAGCCCAGCGATTGGTGCCGATGAGCAGCCCGAACACGTCCGCGGCGGTCGAGCGGACTCTGCGGGAAGAGGGGGTCGAGGTCTGGACGGACGTCGCGATCGAAGGCGTGACCGAGCGTGAGGTCCAGACCTCGCGGGGTCCGATCCCAGCACGGACCCTCTTCTGGGCGGCGGGCATTACCGCGCCGTCCGTCGTCCGGGTCCTTCCGGTCGAGCACGCGCGCAATGGCGCGGTGCTCGTCGACGACACCCTGCGCGTGCCCGGGCGACCGGAAGTCTTCGTCGTCGGCGACAGCGCCTGGGCTTTTGATGGCGCCAGCGGCGACCCGACGCCGCCCACCGCCCAGGCGGCCGGGCACATGGGGGAGTATGTGGCGGAGGCGATTGCCGGGCTGATCGCGGGTCGGCAGCCGTCCCCATTCCGCTTCGTCACGCGCGGTCGATTAGCCTTGCTCGGACACCGCACCGGGGTGGCTGAGGTCTTCGGACTTGCCTTTGACGGACTGCCGGCCTGGCTGCTCTGGCACGGCTACTACCTGAGGACGATCCCGGCGTGGCGCAATCGGATCCGGCTCCTCACCAATTGGCTGCTGGCGGGACTTACTGGCCGCGAGACTGCTCAGCTCCGACTGGGAGCGAGTAGTGACGCTGAGGGAGCCGGCGCGGCGCGGGAGCCATCCCAGGTCGCCTCCTGACGAGGACGTGAACGAAAGCGAGGGCCGCCACCCGCGCTTCACGATCGCGATGTCGATCGGTGGAATCTCTCAGTGATCCTTGCACGGCAATCGATGCCGCCTCCTTCGGGATGCATGTTGGAGCGAGTAGCCGTCGTGGTTTTGCCAACAATCGGGTTCAGATCGGCCTCCGTTGGACGGAGCGCGAGAAGGCAATAGAGGTCGGCGCCGCCAATTGAGTGCTTCCACTGTCACTGGTCCACAACATCAGAAGGTGCCGCACACCATCGCATTGCCGTGATGTGGACCGAACAAAACAAGGAAGTTGGTTCGCTGGCCGATTTGCAACAGACTTGCGGTCACTGGAGAGAATCGCTGGCGCACGGAAACCACGGCCAGAGGAGCCGCTTGACCAGACATTTCGAGACGCGAATCCGGGAGAGGAAGGGGCGATGCATGAGACTCCCCATGACCTGCTTGAACTGACCGAGTTGCTCGATCGCAGTTACGCACAGGCGGGCGACCATCTGCGCAGCATCTTCACCCCCGAGCGGCGGATTCCGGCTGACGAACTGGTGGCGCTGCTGCCCGGCGTCCAGGTGCTGAACCTGGCGACGGTCAGCCGTGCTTGCGCGCCTCGCGTCGCTCCGGTCGACGGTCTCTTCTACCGGGGGCGGTTCTGGTTCGGCTCGGCCGCGGCGTCGGTGCGCTTCGCACATCTGCGCGAGCGACCTCAGGTCAGTGCGAGTCACACGCGGGGTGAGGAGCTCGCGGTCATCGTCCACGGCACGGCCGCGCTAGTCGACACAGGCGATCCGGCCCACGCCGGGTTCGCCGGCTACTACCGCGATGTCTACGGCTTTGGCTGGGAGGAGTGGGACCTCCCCGTTCAATTCGCCCGCATCGACGCGACCCACCTCTTCACGTATCGCCCCGTTCGCAATGACGGTGCCGTCTGAGGCGAGCGATAGCAGGCAACCAGCGCACTGAAAAGGAAGGGGCGGTGTATGGCCGACCATGCGGTGGTGCTCGCCGGCGGCCCGATAAGGTCACGGCCCGTCCCGGTCACGATGCGCCTCCCGCCGCCAGCAGGTCCGTCAGCGTCAGCGCTGGCTCGGGCAAGGGGGCGGCCGGCTCGGCGCGATCGGTTCGCAGCCCGTCGAGCAGCAGCTCCAGGTGCCGGTGCGCCAGCCGGTTGTCGAGGTCGCGTGGGATCGGGCCGGGGAGGGGCCTCGCAAGCCGTACCAGCAGCAACCCGATGTCGGCGAACGTCACGTCCGCGCGAAGCGTCCCGGCGGCGTGCGCCCGGTCGATCAGCTGTTGGAACAGCCCCCACGAGTGCGTCCGGATCGATGCGATCTCCTCGTCGTCCGGCGGGATGTGGTCGAGGAGTGCCGGCATCACCGCGCTGATCCGCAGGTCGAGGGCGCGGTGCAGGTAGCGAGCGAGCGCTTGGAATGCGTCCGGCTCTTCGGTCTGGGCCAGCCGCGCCTCCTCGGCGGCGAGGCCGAGTACGTCGAGCACGACGGCGCGAACCAACGCCCGGCGATCGGGGAACCGGCGGTAGAGGGTGCCGATCCCGACCTCCGCCGCGGCGGCGATCGCGTCGAGCGGCGCGTCGGGGCCCTGGTCGACGAAGACGTCTCGGGCCGCCGCCAAGAGCCGCTCACGGTTTCGTCGCGCATCGGCGCGCATGCCCCGCACCTCCCTTAGCCCCGCGAGGCCACGCGATCCTCAGATGCCAGCGCTCTTAAACGGATTGACTTCCTCCACTTCCATGATACACTCCTCTTCTATACGGAGTATTTTTCTCCACTTCTGGCGTCTGGCCTCGCGCTGGCGTCCTAGCCCGACAGGGGCAGGACACGCCCTCACGGAAACACCCACAGAAAGCGGGCCGGCTCCGGAGAGGAGAACCAG
>JAICRA010000257.1 GCA_025937615.1 Thermomicrobiales bacterium
GATCGGGGCGAAGCCAAGGGCCAACGAGTGCTCGACGATGTCTCGCCGTAAGAGTGACTCCGCCTGCTGCAACCGTGACCGAAGTGGATGCTCGGGATTGACACTGATGAGCATCTCCCAGATTTGACGCATCAGGTCGATGGTCTTGTTGAATGTCATCACCAGATCGCCTTCGGACAGTTCGATTTGCGCACTGATTTCCGCCATGGTGGCGCCCCGGGACCACGCGCGCGCGGCGCCATAGAAGTTCGGATTGTGACCCTCGGAGATAGCGAGTCCTTCGCCGCGCTCCTCGCTCAACACCGCGTGCTCGACATCCTCGATGCGGCGGCGGGCGAGAACGAGGCGGTCGGGTAGGACAAAGCGGTTGCCGTAGCGGAACTCGCGGTCGAATGAGAACCAAGAGAAGAGCTCGGCGAGATCTTCTGGAGGAAGATTTTCGAGTATGCCGCGGTCGACAAGTTCGCAAAGGATCAGGCCGTCGTTGTCGAAAACCTCGGCGAGCATGTCGGCTTTTTCGGTCGGGTAACCCCGATGCAGATAGCCGAACCGATGTAAGACGTTGCGGATACCGCGGATGACATTGCGCAGCCGTTCCTCTTCAAGGTCGATTTCCCGCCCGAGGTCTTCTTCGAGGCCGCGGCGATCCTTGTCGAGTCGATCGACCTGGGCGAGATAATCGCGATGCTCGTTTCGCCGCGGGCATTCATGGCAGGGGTGGTGCTGGCGTTCATGCCAGAGCGATCGCGCCTGGACCGCGGCGCCGGTGAGGTCATCTTCCAGGGCCAAAATGCGCGACGCGGCGCGTTGCTCTTCGATTGCGCGGTGCTCCGCGGCCATGGCATCGAGATCGGGCAGGCCGAGGGTGGAAACCATCTTCCAGAGGTTGTTGAACCGGCGCTTGCCTGCCAGTGCCACACCATCGGTGATATCCTCCGCCGGGTTCTGGAATTCCAGCGGCAGTTCGATGCGCTTCTCCGTCAAGTGATCGATCTGGCGGTACTCGGTCAACAACCTGATCGAGCCGTCGTAGAAGAGAAATCGTCCGACTCCACCCTGTGAGCCTTTGCCGAGCAAGATGCCCCATCCGCCATCACGCGCGTGAGCGATGGTGCCCGGTGGAGCCGAACGGAACGCACGGCGGAGCGCCTGGCGTCCTGGCTCGGCCCACGGCGTGGTCGCCTGCAGGTCCCGATGAACACTCGCCCGCTCGCCCTCGAGCCGGCGCTCCTTGCTTTGCGCTGCTACGAGGGACCGATTGAGACGGCGGTAATCCTCGAGAAGTTCTTCGCCGCCTTCCAGACCGATCAGACAGCCTTGTGGGATGCGGTCGATCTCTTCGCCTACGGCGATGATCTGATCTTCCAGGTCGCGAATTCGCTGACTCGATTGGAATTGCGCCAGGCTCTGCTGAAGCAAGGCGCGAACCCGCTCCCCGAGAGGGGGGTCCCAGAGATTGAGCACCGTGTTGTAGCGAATGGCGAACGCGGACTGCACAGGGTGCAGCTCACCAGTGGCGATGTCGAGGGTCTCGCGGAAGGTAAACCACGGCGAGTACGGAACGACGACGTGTCCAAAGGGGTCCATGCCACGCCGTCCCGCCCGGCCAGCCATCTGCTGGAACTCGTTTGGGATCAACATGCGACGGCGGCGGCCATCCCATTTGCTTATGCGCCCAATGACGACGGTGCGCGCTGGCATGTTGATGCCCAGGGCAAGGGTATCGGTGGCGAAGACGACTTCCATCAGGCCGCGTG
Source organism: Thermomicrobiales bacterium (assembly GCA_025937615.1). Next base: position 1,758 of record JAICRA010000257.1, read on the forward strand.
TGAAGAGCACCTCGACCAGTTGCTTCAGGATCGGCAGCAGCCCGGCGTGGTGGAACCCGATCCCCTTGCGGGCGAGGGCCATCATGGTCTGGACCTGCTGCAATTCCCGGTCTTCAGGACGCATCCCGGCCAGGATGGCCTCGATCGTCTGGTCGATGAGACCAACCTGGCGTTCGGTGACAAGATTCGGCCGCATCACGGCGAGACGCTCGGCGAATGCCTGGCAATCGTTTCGACTGAAGAGAAAGTAGATGGCCGGCAACATGTCCTTCGCGGCGAGGGCATCAACGATCTCCCGCGGCTGCGGCTCGTCCATCTCTGGCGTGCTGCGCTCAGCGCGTTGCTTGGCGAACCCCCCGCGCGCGACTTGGCGCCGCAACTCGCCGCCCGTGTGGGGAAAGTCGCGCACTTTGGCTCCGGTATGGTCCACCACGAGATTGAGCTTGCTGTCGATGAAATAGTGCAAGGCCAGCGGCACGGCCCGCTCCGTGTGGGTGATGAGCCGAATCGGGCGGTGGGTGCGGCTGATCCAAGCGGCGATCTCGTCGGCGTTGTTGATCGTTGCGGAGAGACAGATGAGCTGGACGTGATCAGGACAAAGGATGATCGATTCCTCCCAGGTCGTACCGCGCTCCGGGTCGGCGAGATAATGAATCTCGTCGAAAATGACAGTGTCGACGTTGTCCAGGTCCCATGGTGTCTGCAGGAGCATGTTCCGCAACACTTCGGTGGTCATGATTACGACGCGCGCATCTCGATTCTCGGAGACATCGCCGGTGAGGAGTCCGACCTCATTGCTGTAGATCGCGCGCAGATCGCGATATTTCTGGTTTGATAGTGCTTTGATCGGCGTGGTGTAGATGACGCGGCCGGTCCGCTTGAACGCTTCCCAGACTCCGAACTCAGCGACGACGGTCTTGCCGGTACCGGTTGGGGCCGCGACCATGACCGAGTCACCGGAGAGCAGCGTCTGAATGGCCCGGCGTTGAAACGCATCGAGCGCAAATGGATAGAACGATTCAAACTGCGCGATGGCATCGTCGAATCGACTCGGCTCGCCCGCAGCAGCATTCGCCAGAACGGCCGATCGTTCGAGGAATTCCGTGGTGGTTATGCCGGGTGAAGGGGTCAGCGTGTTACTCCGCGGCGAATGGTGAGAGTCGCATGGGGCAAATAGAGCCCACCGTGATCCCTATGCTACCAGCCTAGGGACCTCGGCTCGCTATCGATTGGGCCGTCGAGAGGCGGACAGATGACTAACGGGC
>JAICRA010000117.1 GCA_025937615.1 Thermomicrobiales bacterium
GCATAGATCTGGGGCGCGCCATCCTCCATCGCTTGCTCGGGATCGGTGACGGAAGGGAGGACGTCGTAATCGACCTCAACAGCCTCGGCGGCATCCTCCGCTTGATAGCGTGACTCGGCGACGACGGCGGCGACGGCTTCACCGACCCAGCGCACCGTGTCGCGCGCAATCGGCCAGACCGGCGGCGATTCTTCCGCCTCTTCTTCCCGCTGCTCGTAATCCGCCTCTTCACCACTGCCACCTTCGCCTGCGGCGCCGGAGAGCGGACCGCAATACTGGGCCAACTCGTCACCGGTAACCACCGCGATCACGCCCGGCATCGCCTTCGCTGCAGAGGAGTCGATTGCGCCGATCCTGGCATGGGGGTGTGGGCTGCGCACCATTGCCACGTACGCCATGCCAGGGATGTTCAGGTCGTCGACGTACATTGACGAGCCTGTGATCAGACGGGGATCTTCCTTGCGTCGTACTTCTGCGCCGACCAGCCGGCTGAGGACCATGGGTACCCTTCTCCTCCGTCGTCCCATGCCGACCGCGGCACGGGCTCTTACTCTCGACCAGACGCCGAGCATTCTACAGTTCACGACGCAATTGTTAGGCCCGCGCAACCGCGCCAGCGACGCGTCGTTCACCCGGAGGGCTATTCCCCAACCGCTCACATTGGCCGTGAACTACCGGAGCTAGCACTTGGCGCCTCGCTTAGCAAGCCCAGGCGACGCACCACAGGCGCTATCGTCAGCCCCTGGACCAGCAGGGTGAACAGCACTGCCCCATAGGTCATCGCCAGGAGTTGCTCCCGGAATGGGAATTCCGCCGGCAAACTAAGTGCCGCGGCCAGAGCAACTGCACCACGTAAGCCTCCCCAGAAGATGACGTGCGTCTCGGCCAAGCCAAGCGGGAAACCCCATCGCGATAGGACGGCTCCAAAGCCATAGGCGACCACTGCGCGTCCAGCTAACGCCGCGGTGATTCCGACTAGCACCGAGACTGGATACTTCGTCAATCCGGCGATGTGGACCGTCAAGCCCATCAGGAGAAATAGCGCGGCGTTCGCCGTGAAGGCGAGAAACTCCCACAAGTCGGTGAGCAGTCGCTCGGAACCATCGCTGTAGATCCACCCGCGAACCCGACCGAGATGACCGAGCGTCATCGCGGCCGAGACCGTTGCCAGCACCCCCGAAAGATGAAGCGTGTCCGCGGCGAGGAATGCTCCATAGGCCATTGCAACTGAAACCGTCATCTCGGTCAGATGCTCGTCGATGGTTGCAATCAATCGGTGGCCGACCCAGCCGAGTCCCAGACCAACGGCCACGCCGCCGACCATGGATAGCACGAACGTGAGGATGGCTGGACCGAGACTGAACTCACCTTCGACGACCACCATGAGGGTGCTCAGCAATGCCAGCGCAACGCCGTCGTTGAAGAGACTTTCTCCCTCCAGGAGGGCGGCTAGACGCGGGCTGACGCCGAGCTGGCGAAAGGTCGCCAGGACGGCGACCGGATCTGTCGCAGCGATCGTAGCCCCGAACAGCAGCGCCACGGTCCACGGCAACCCGAGTGCCGAGTGCACGATCGCACCTCCGACAATCATCGCCAGCAGGACCCCGGGAACAGCGAATACAAAGACGCCCGTTCGCATGCTCCAGAGAAGGCGGAGATCGAGCACAAATGCGGCCTCAAACAAGAGAGGTGGCAGAAAGAGGAGCAGAATGACCTCCGAGTTGAGCGTTGGTACCGGGATGCCGGGGACTGCTCCCAAGCCGAGACCCAGGAGCAACAGCGCCAACGTATACGGGAGGTGAATCCAGCGCGCCACAACCGCGACAACAGCCGCGGCAATCAGCAGGACGACCAGTCCTTCAATTCCTCCCAAGGCCCTCTCACCCATTCACATCGGGTCCGTCGCGCGGATGCCGCTTGCAACACATTCGGGGACCGCCTTTTGGCAGTCCCCTCCGTCAGCCGCGCGGGTACGGGGTACGCGGCACCCCCGAACTATTCGGTTCTGAGCTGCTGACTAGTTTAGTCAGACCACCATCAGGCTATTACGAGCTACCCAAACGACTCCGGATCGTACCCCCCGGTCACTCCCGGGTCGGTATCGGCGCCAAGCCCACCCGTTTCGACTCGTTCTATATCGCGACCGGAGAGGACCGCAATGAGTCTGTCGATGACACCGGCGACGGCCGCATCGCTGATCCGCATCTCCTGCGCGATCTCCCAGATCGACGCGCCGTTGGCTGCCAACGTGGCGATGTGGCGCTCCTGGGGCGGCAAGGTCAGGATATAGTCGTGAGCCCCTTGCAGGAGTCGCGTCGTCTCTACGTCCAGTCCCGGGTTCGGGGCGCTGTCAGCATCCATGATCCGATCCTCTCGATCATGCATCCGCCTGCCGCAGGCTCGTCGCCCAAAGAATACACAGGGCTTAGAGGGGGAGGCACGCCGCCGCTATTGACTCGATGAGATAGCGGGGGGTCCGCAACTCCTCTCGGCTGACCCGCCGCGCGATTGCGGCAACGACAACCAGATCGAGACCCGGAACGACGAAGATATGCTGGCCTCCGTAGCCGAGCGCGAAATAGGCCGGGTAGCCGGCGTTCGTGGCGGTGATCCACCACTGATAGCCGTAGCCGGCCCAGGCGCCGGTGGAGTCCCCTGCGCTCTGCCAGGTCGTCGCCGCGGCCGCATAGTCCGGACCGATGACCGCCTCCCCGTCCCACTCGCCGTTACGGAGATAGAGCTGTCCCAGCTTGAGCATGTCGCGCGCGGTCAGCTCGAGTCCCGAACCGGCGCTGACCTCGCCCTGAGGCGACCGCATCCAGTCGCCCGGGGTAATGCCAAGGGGCCGGAACAGCACGTCATCAGCGTAGTGTTCCAGCGGCTTGCCGGCCGCATTGGCAACCGTGACCCCGAGAACATGCGAACCGCCTGTGTTGTAGACATAGGTCTCGCCGGGGATGCCGACCATGGGCAGTCCGAGGGTCATCGCGACCCAATCCGGCGCCGCAAGCAGTCGCTGCCAGTCACCGTGAGCGTCCCACTCCAGCCCGCTGGTCATCGTCAGCCACTGCCGGAGTGTGACATCGGTAACCCGTGGATCGGCGCCCTCCGGGATTCGCTCGGGGATCGTCTCGCCAACGGTCTGCTCGAGTCCGTCCAACAACCCCTGGCGCAGTGCGGCTCCCGCCAGCGTGCCGGTGACGCTCTTGGTCACCGAGCGGACATTGATCGGGGTCTCGGGGTCCTGTCCACCGTAGTACCGCTCGAAGACGATGTAGCCGAATCGGGCCGCGAGCAACGCCGACAGGGCCGGAACTTCGTCCAGCACGCGCGCGTCGACGGCGTCCAATGCAAACTGATCGACCCCAAGCTCGACCGGGTTTGCCGAGCGCCAGCCGTCCGTCGGCCAGTAGTCCGGCGTGGCTTGGCGCGCGGACGTCACTGAACCCATGATCGTCGCCAGCGCGCCGCCGGAGATACCCGCCAGCAGCGACCGCCGCGACCGGCGTAAGCCATTCAACTCCACTCTCATCGAACCAGGAACCCTCCCGCGGTCGGATCGTCAGGATCGACCACGAATTGATGAAAGCCGGTCAGGAAGCCGCGTCCGGCGATCTCGGTTTCGACAGCCGGGTACTTGCCGACCGCTGTTTCGCCCAGGACCCTTCCCGCAAACACTGTTCCAATCACACTCTCGTGAACATAGGGCTGACCGAGCGCGATGCGGCCGTCCGCATAGAGACAGGCGAGCTTCGCGGAGGTGCCGGTTCCGCACGGGGAACGGTCGACCGCTCCCTCGGCGTAGATGGTGATGTTCCGTCCGTCGCCGTTGGGTGTTTGTGGTGGCTCGGAGATGATCGTGCCGTAGATGCCGCGCAACTCGTGCTCATCAGGGTGAACAACCTCGATCTCGCGGTCGACCGCTCGCTTGATCTCCATCCCGAGTTGCGTCAGGGTGGTGGCATTCTCGGGCAGAACTTCGATCCCGAGCTCGGCGGCGTCGACTAGTGCATAAAAGGCGCCGCCATATGACACGTCGGCTCGAACCGGACCCACGCTCGTCATCAGCTCGAGACCGTGAGCGAGGCGAAAGGCGGAGACATTCCGGAACGCCACGGAGGTCACCCGACCATCTTCCACCACCGCGTTGGCCCGGATGAGACCTGCGGGCGAGTCATAGATCACCTCCGTCCGCTCCGAGCACCGGGCGACCATCCCGGTCTCGAGCAGAACCGTGGTCAAGGCGATCACCCCATGGCCGCACATCGTTGAGTAGCCCTCGTTCGTTAGAAAGAGCACTCCGAAGTCGGCTTCTGGCGAAACCGGCGGAGTCAACACCGCGCCGTACATGTCGGCATGGCCGCGCGGCTCGAAGAGCAACGTCCGCCGAACATCATCACGGTGTTCGGCTATGTAGCGCCGCCGCTCCAGGATCGTCGCGCCTGTTAGTGGCGGCAGACCGGCGGTGATGATCCGTAGCGGCTCTCCCGCGGCGTGCGCGTCGATCGTCGAGATGATCCGCTCGAACCGCATTGTTGCGTCTCCATCGCGACCGTATCCGTACCCAGCGCCGCCTATACTATTCCCGACGAGCCGTTCAGCGCTCGATTCCATCCTGGAGAATACCTGTGCATCGCACCAGTGAGGCGGCCCCGCGGACGGGGGACGGCGCCTCGATGTCTCTTCGTGAACCGACCCTCAGCCCCGTGGAAGCGAGTGCGCTGCCGGCGAAGCTGCGCATGAAGCTGGCCGCGTGGCTCCGCGTCAGCGGGAAGCTCGATGAAGCCACGCAGTTGCTCGATGTGATCGAGCAAGAGGCGGGTGAGTCAGCGGCGCTTCTCGATGAACGAGCCGCCCTCGCGCTCGCGGTTAGCGACGCCGCTGCAGTCCGCGCCTGCTGGCAGCGCCGCCTCGACAGCTATCCCGCGCCCAGTGCCCGCGCCAGCTTCGCTCTCGCCCTCCTCGAGCTCGGGGAGCTCGATGGAGCGGCCAGGATCGCTGAAGCACTCCTCACGGACCACGCTGAGCTGGCCACGGTCCAGTCGCTAGCCGCCGAAATCGCGCTCCAGCAGGGCGATCTGGCCACCGCCTACGATCGTTCGTCGACACAGCTGGCCGAGGATCCAACCCGCATCCCTCCGCTGCTGGCACTGGTTCGGATCGCCCTCCTTGGCGGAGATCTCGACGAGGCCCGCTCGCTGCTCGACCGTGTCGTAGCCGACCCTACGGCCTTGACCGCGGCCCAACTGGCATCCGCGGCGGGACTGGCAGAGCTGCTGGCGCAGCCCGCCCGGGCACACTCGCTCCGATTGCGCTATGCCCGGATCGAAGCCGAGCGCGCCGCGGCGCTCGCCACGGACATCAATGCCGCACTCGGTCGCGATGTCGAGACGCAAGCTATGGGCCGGTTCCAGGACCAGGGGGACTCTGCTTCGTCCTCGCTTCCACCTGCATCGAAGTCGGATCGCGAATCAGCGCGTGAGCTTCAGTTTCTGGACCACGGATCGCTCGCGGCTCAGGAGCCACTCGCTGA
>JAICRA010000033.1 GCA_025937615.1 Thermomicrobiales bacterium
CGTGCAGACGGCGGAAAGCCCGATCTCTCCGACGAGCTGGACCCCGGCCTCCGCCATTTCGTCGAAGTCCGCCTCGGTCAATCCATGTTCGAGGATGACCGCTCCGGCGATGACCTTCACTCCCGCGGGTCGCGCATTGGCGAATGCCTTGGCGGCGAGGATCGCCAGCGCCTTCGTTCCCGCACGGTCCTTCGGCCGACCCGGCACGTGCGGCTCACCGGCCGAGATCATCGACGTTACTCCGCCATGCAGGCAGCTGTCGATGAAATCGAGGATCCGCTGCCGCGGCGAGAAATCGCCGATCACCGGGTGAACGTGGTTGTCGATGAGACCAGGAATCAGCGTCGCGCCCGCCGCGTCGATCGTTGCCTCGCCGTGGACCGGCGAAGGCGCTCCCGCCTGATTTCCAACGTATGCGATCGTGCCGTCTCGGACCACGACCGTGTCACCTTCGGCTAGCGGCGCGTCGATATCGCCGGTGACAATCGTGCCGATGTTGATCACTCGCAGGTTGGCCACTTCCACCTCCGACCTACCGCCGGACCGCGGCGCCTTCCTCAGCTCGGACGGCCATCAACTCCTCGCTCGTCACCACATCCCCAAAATGCGTGTCGATGTCGTAGAGCGTAGAAGCCTGCTCGCGATCGCTCGTCGCGCTAACGCAGTCCTCTGGGACGAAGACGTCGTAGCCGAGGAAGTAGGCGTCGTGCACCGTCGACCGCACACAGATGTTGGTGACGACGCCGGTCACCACAACCTGCGTGACTCCCCATTCACGCAGCCGCAGGTCCAGGTCGGTACCGAAGAATCCGCTGTATCGCCGCTTCGCGATCCTCAACTCACCCGGCGCAACATCCATGGCGTCGATGATCCCCGCGTTCCATGTGCCGCCGATGCAATGCGGCACGCGCTTCTCGAACTCCCGGTCCTCCGGGATCGGGTGCTCGTCACAGAGCCAGACGACACGCGTCCCCATCTCCCGGCTCGCGGCAAGTAAGCGGTTGATCGGCTCGATGACGCGTCTTCCTTCCAGCAGCACCATCTCCCCACCCGGTTCCAGAAACTCGTTGAGCATGTCAACGACGAGGATGGCCGCACGTACCGGATCGAAACGCAACCGTCGCCCGGTCCTCCGCTCCGAAAACTCACTCACCACTTCATCCAGTCCCATCATGTCCATTTGTCCCCCCTTAGATCACGAGGTGTTCCCGTAATCGCGGCCCATCAACAAGGAACGCCGATGACGCCCCTCCATCGACCACACGTCCTTTCTCCATCACGTAACAGCGCGCGCTGATTCGTAGCGCCAGGAGCGCGTTCTGTTCGACCAGCAAAATGCCCACACCGGAGGCGGCGATATCTCCCAGTCCTGCCGCCAACTCCTTTACCAGGTTCGGCTGTAAACCCTCCGAGAATTCGTCCAACAGGAGGAGGCGCGGCCCGGTCAGCAGCGCACGCCCCAGGGCAAGCATTTGCCGCTCCCCGCCCGAAAGGGCATTGGCATCCTGGTCGAGTCGCTCCGCCAGGACGGGAAAGCGGCCCATGACATAGCCCTGGTCCGCCCCAATTCCTCGCCCGGCCAAGCGCCCGAGGCGCAGATTGTCCCCCACGCTCAGACCCGGGAAGACGCCACGGTCTTCCGGCACATAGGCCACACCCAGGCGTGCGATGACGTGCGTCGGCAGCCGCTCGATCGATCGTCCATCGAGGGTGACGCGTCCGGACGAGCGGCTCGTCAACCCCATGATGCTGCGCAGCGTCGTGGTCTTGCCGACGCCATTGCGCCCCAGGAGCGCGACGATCTCCCCGGTAGCGACAGACAGTTCGACACCGAACAGCGCCGGGGTCCTGCCGTAGCCGGCGTGGAGCTGCTCGACCTCGAGGAGCGTCATCACACGTCGCCCAGATAGACGCGCCGCACGTCGTCGTCACCTTCGATCTCGGCAATCGTCCCCTCGCGCATCACCCCGCCCTTGTGTAGGACGGTGACGTCGTCGGCAAGCCCGCGCACGAAGTCGATGTCGTGCTCGATGATCGCCACCGTCGCAGCGGCGGCAATCTCGCGCACGATGGTGGCCACCACGTCCGTTTCGTGGGCGTTCATCCCGGCGGTCGGTTCGTCCAGGAGCACAAGTCTGGGGCGCATCGCCAACGCCATCGCCATTTCCAGCCGCTTTTTCTCTCCGTGCGCGAGATTCTCAGCCAAAATCTGCTCCCGCTCATGGAGTCCCACCCGTGCCAGCGCCGCGCGCGCCAGGCGGCATTCGTGCGGGTGCTCGCGGCTGGCGAGGAGGACGTGGTCGAGAACAGGCATCGAGGCGAACACACGAGGTGTCTGGAACGAGCGCGCCAAACCGAGCCGGGCGATCGCCTGTGGTGATTTTCTTGTTATGTCGCGTTCACCGAATGTTACGCGCCCAGTGGTTGGCGGTAAAACGCCGCTGATGAGGTTGAACAAGGTGCTTTTACCCGCGCCGTTCGGTCCGATGATGCAGTGGATACGTCCTTCCCGGATGCACAGGTCGACATTATCGACCGCCCGCAACCCCCCAAAGCGCCGCGTCAATCCGGTCGTCTGCAATACCACCCGCGGCTCAGTCATGAGATCCGTCTAACGGCCTGTCGCGAAGCGCCAGATCGGCCCCTCCCGTGGTAGGCCAAATGTCCTCTCCGCGGCGGTTTGGTCGAATGGATTTCATTTTCGTCACGCTCTCGAAAAGCCCGGCAAACCCTTTGGGCAAGAAGATGACGACCAGGATGAACACCACCGCCAGGATCATTACGTAGCCGTCAGCCGATACCCCGCGCAGCCGGTTCTCCAAGAGCTTGAGCGCCAAAGTGGCGACGATCGGACCGATCAGCGTTCCCTGGCCGCCGACGGCAACCCAGACGTACGCCTGCACTGAGAATGCGATCCCGAAAAGTGAAGGATGGGCCGTCCCGATCAGTGCCGCATATAGGGCGCCGGCCAGCGCGCCCAGCGCCCCGGCAATGGCCGCCACGACCAACTTCGCGCCTGCCACGCTGTAGCCGAGTGTCGCTACCTTCTCCTCGTCGTCCCGGATGGCGACCAGCACCCGCCCAAATCGCGAGCTGACCAGCCAGAGGCAACCCAGATAGGCCGTGATGACCACACCGGCACTCAAAGGAAAGAACTGCTCGGGGTTCGTCATCCTCAGATCGAGACCGCGCAAGGAGAAATCGGGCAGCGGAATTCCTGTGATGCCGTTCGAGCCGCCCGTCAGGTCATAGCTGACCGCTGTCCACCGTTGCAGGATCAGGGAGACGGCCAGGGTAATCAGCGCGTAGTAGATCGGTAGCGTTCGCGCTCGGAACGCGGGGAAGGCGACCGCGACTGCTAATACGACCCCAAGTACCATCGCGAGCGCAAAAGCCAGGTACGTCGGGGAGCCGGTGCTGAACTTCCGCTGCGCGAGCGCATAGGTGTACGCACCCAGCCCCAGATACGCCGCCGGTCCCAGGTTGAGGATACCGGTATACCCCCATTGCAGGTCGACGCTCAGTGCCAGCAAAGAGAGCACCAGCGCCGATGAGATAATGAAGAGTTCGAACGGATCGGCGAAGCGCCCATACAGCAGCAACCCCACCGTCAACAGCACCGCCCACCGCGTAGTCCACAACAGCCCCGCGGCACGCTCCCACATGCCCGCAGCCGTCACCCCTCTACTCTCGTCCTCCCTCGCCCGTCAATCCGGGAGAGGGGGGGAAAGGGCTGACAGGCAGCCGCGGCCGTCGCCGCAATTTTCCCGCGAACAGTCCACGCGGACGGAGCAATACCAGCACCCAGACGATCACCAGTACCGTGATCTGGGCGTATGTGGCGTCGCGGATTGCGGTAAACCCCGCCTCCCACCCGCCGACGATCGCCGCGCCGCCGATTGCCGCCCCGATCGAACCTACGCCGGCAACGATGACAACCAGAAATGAGCGGACGACCCAGTCCAACCCCATGGCCGGAACCACGCTGACGAAAGGCGACGCCAGTGCCCCGGCGAACCCCGCAAGCGCCGAACCGAGCGCGAAGGAGAGTGCGTTCATGCGTGACGTGTCGACCCCGAGCGCGGCGGCCATGGCGGGATTGACGATCGTCGCCCGCGCCCGCAAACCGAAATCGGTTCGCAGGAAGAGAAACACGACCGCCACAATCGTCACGATAGCGAGAATTGTCGCCACGATCTGGTACGTCGGATAGGTGTTGCCGAGGATCGTTGGGCCGCCGCTGATGGGACTTGAGACGAACTGCGGTCGGTCACCAAACATCATGGCGACCCCCCGCTGCAAGAGGATGCCCAGACCGAAGGTCGCCAGCAGGGTGCTGAGATCGCCTCGCGCGTAGAGCCTCTGGATGATCGTCCGCTCCACCACCACGCCGAACACGCCGAGGACGACGGCGGCCGCCACCAGATTGAGCCAGAAGTTCACACCTCGCTCCAGCAACCACCACATCGTGTATGCGCCGAGCATGAAGAACTCGCCGTGGGCCATGTTGATGACCTTCATCATCCCGAAGATGATGAACAGACCCATTGCCACCAACGCCAGCAGTGTTACCGACGACACAGCATTGAATACCTGCTTCAGTAGCAGACCTGTATTCACGACGGCGAGCAGATTCACGGTATGTCTCACCCCCTCTTCCATCTTGAAAGAAAGGAGGGGTGGAGAGTGGATGTTGTCACCTAGACCACCGAACATCCCTCGTGGCCAGGATGTGCGATCTGCCCGAAATCCTCATCAATCTGGTACGCATCGTTTTCGATCCTCAGCAGGTAGATCGGCTGCTTCAGCAGATGATTATCGGCTTCGATCTGGACATCTCCCTGTGGCAGGGTCATGGCCAGCCCTTCGCATGCTTTGGCAAAAGGTTCCGGTTCGAAAGAGTTGGCCTTTGTGGCCGCTTCTCGCCAGAGCAGAATGGCGCCGTAGCAGGCCGCCGCCGTGCCCCCTATCGGAAGTTGGTAGTCGTAGGTCTCCCGGAAGGCGTCGACGAACTCCTTATTAACCGGGTTGTCGATCGCCTCGGCGTAACGGTCAGCGGTCAGGACGCCATCGGCGAATCCTTGCAAGCCGCCGTACACCTCCGGCGCAAATGTAGCTACGCCCGTGACCGTCATGCGATCGAAAAGACCACCCTCGCGAGCTTGTTTCGTGAAGGCGATGCCATCGGTGCCAACCGTCGTCGAAAAAACCACTGTGGCGCCCGAGTTGGCGATCTTGTCGATTACCGGCCGGTAGTCGCTGGTGCCCAGCGGGACGTACTCCTCGGCCACGACACTGCCCCCGGCGTCTTCCAGGAATTGAATAGCCACGGCGTTGACGGAGCGTGGGAAGACATAGTCGTTACCGATGAAATACCAGTCCTTACCTGATTGCTCCACGATCGTGGGCACGAAGCGACTGAGCCGTTGTTGCGGCGTATCCCCCAGTCCGAAGACAAACGGATTCGTGCCGCCACCCGGCAGGCACGTCTTGTCCTCACCGTCGAGGGGATAGAAGAACAGCTTCTTCGCTTGATCGACCAGCGGCAGTACGGCCAGGGTTGTCGCACTACTCACGGTCCCCATCAGGATGTCGACGTTGTCCTGGACGAGCAGCTTGCGCGCACGCTCTGTGGCGACGGCCGGATCACCTTGATCGTCCTCGGCAATGACAGTGAGAGGCCTCCCGAGGATACCTCCCTCGTTGTTGACTTTTTGCACGGCGAGGTTGGTCGCCTTCGTCATCAAATTGCCGAAATCGGCAAAAACCCCGGTCACCGGGGCCAGCAACCCAATCGTGATCGGTTCACCGGCAGCCGGCGTCCCCTGGGCGGTGGCCAATTGTCGGAAGCGCAGTTCGGTAGCCAACAGCGCGCCGCTTGCGGCGCCAAGCTTGATGATCTGGCGGCGGGAAGATCGAATCATTGCGCGCTCCTTCCAGCGTCTTGGGTCAGATTGGCGGCTTCGCTGTTCAGCTTGACATCGCTTGTTCTCGCGATGGCCTGTCCTCCTTTCGCCTGGGTACGGCGTTTGCTCCAGTCCCCGCGAACATGTGTCCCGCTCCGTTTGGAGCTTGCTCCTCGCGTTGCGCCCGGTAACCGCACAGCTCGGACATGTAGCTCGCGGCCGGCAGGAGCAGGGCGGACCACCTCACCTCATCGAAGCGGGAGCTCGGACTGGCGATGCTCAGCGCCGCCAACGCTCGGCCGCCCGCGGTGAGGACCGGAGTGGCAACGGCCGAAATCCCGTCGACGAACTCCTCTTTCTGTTTCGCATAGCCTCGCTTGCGGATGAGGCGAATGTCGGCGAGCAATCCATTGCGTTGACGATGGGTCATTCGGGCGGAATCGGGTAGCGGCGATTCTGACAGCAACCGATCGATCTCGAGATCGGCCATCGTCGCCAGCAGCGCTTTGCCGGATGCCGAGGCGTGGAGCGGCATCCGTGTGCCGGGGCGGATGTCGGCTCGCAGAATCTCCGGGCTCTCAATACGTTGCACGATGAGGACGGAACCCGCATTGAGTACCCCGAGCGAAACACTCTCGTTGCAGCGGCGGGCCAGCTCCTCCATAGGGCCAACCAGCCGGGCGCCGAATCCTCCCCGTTCAACCGCTGTGGCTCCGAGTTCGAAGACCCGCAGGCCGACGCCGTAAGTTTTGGTAGCGGGGTCATAGTCGACCATGCCATGTTCGCGCAGGGTTTGTAATAGCAAGTGCACGGTGCTTTTCCCAAGCTTCAGCTCATCGGCCAGCGCGGTCAATCTCAACGGGCCCAGGTCCGCCAACACGGTGAGCGCTCGAATGGCATTGCCGACGGTACTCAGTGTGCGTTCCGGCAATTGGCGATCCTTGTTCGAATATGTCGAACACTGTTCGATACTATCTGACGATCGCAGTCTAACTTCGCCAATTCCTCGCGTCAAACCTGTAGATTCAGCTCATCGTAGCGAGCACTGTTGCAATGTCTGCCACCGTGGTTCGCGGATTGAGGATCACGATCCTGGCCGCCGGTTCGCCCCGGACGCGCGTTGGCATGACGAACGCCGTGCCGGTGGCGAACAATCGGGCCGACCAGAGGTCATAGTCTTCCGCACTCCACCCTTGACGACGGAACACCAGCACGGACAGCTCCGGCTCGATGAGCAGCTCGAGGTACGGCCGGGCGCGAATCTCCTCCGCCACCTGCCGTGCCACGGCAAGTGTCGTCTCGATCGCCTCCGCGTACGCATCGGTGCCGTGGACGGCGAGCGAGAACCAGAAAGGAAGTCCACGCGCGCGCCGGCTCAGGTGGACCGCGTAATCGGCCGGGTTCCACTCGTTCCGGGCGTTGAGGGCATCCAGGTACGCCGCTGATTGACTGTGCGCCGCCCGCGCCTGTTGCGGATCTCGGTAGAGCAGCGCGCACGAGTCGTAGGGCGCAAAGAGCCACTTGTGCGGATCGACGATGAAGCTGTCAGCGAGCTCGACACCGGCAAAGGCCGGTCGCATACGCGGCGCGGCCAGGGCCGCGAGGCCGTAGGCGCCGTCGATGTGCAGCCAGAGGTCGCGCTCGCGACAGATCGCGGCAACCGTCGCGAGATCGTCGATCACTCCCAGGTTCGTCGCCCCGGCTGAGGCGACGACGGCAATGACCCCATCGTCCGCGTTGGCGTCGAGCGCGTCCCGGAGGTTGGTTCCGGTCAGTCGGTGACTGGCATCGACTGGCACATCGATGAGATCAACGTCCAGCACGCGAGCGGCCTGTGCAACCGACGAATGAGCCTCGGCCGATGTGGCGATTTGCCAGCGTGGCGGTCGCTCGCCCCCTCGTCGTGACAGTGCCGCGTGACGAGCGGCATGAAGCGCCGAGAGATTACCGAGCGTCCCGCCTGGTACAAAGGCGCCTCCGGCCTCGGGCGGGAAACCGGCGAGACCAGCCAGCCAGCTCAGGGCCTCGTTTTCGGCGTACACCGCTCCCGCCGCTTCCAGCCAGCTGCCGGCGTAGATCCCGGAAGCTCCAACCAGCAGATCGAAGAGGATCGCGTCCTCCGTTGGCGCATGAGGAATGAACGCGAGGTAGCGCGGGTGATCAGCGGCAACGGTGGCCGGCGCCAGCTCCTCGACCCAACGCCGGAGAGCCTCTGGTCCACCGAGCCCAGCCGGCGTAATCGTCGGCCCGACTCGCTCCGCCAGCTCTTCGGCTGTGGCCGTCCCGCCGAGCGGCCATGGATCCTGCCGCTGGCGCGCCAGCACGCACTCGAGCATCTGACGCGCAAGCAGCTCGGTCTCGTTCGTCAGGCCGTGCATCGTTTCCTCTCGCCTTGTTCCGCCCGCCAGCAGCGAGTTGCAACGGATATCGTCTCAGCCCCTGTCGATCGTGTATAGAAGGCTAGGGAAAGGTTCGGGCTTTCACGGCTCAATTCAGGACAGGAACGCCCGCTCAGCGGCCGGTTTGTATGCGCTCCGCAAGCCCGTCTCCAAGCACGCTGAAGGCGATCCCGGCGAGGATTATCGCGAGCCCTGGGAACGTCGGCATCCACCACGCCTGGCGGATGAAATTGCGCGCCTCCTGAATCATCGAGCCCCACTCAGGGGTGGGAGGCTGCACGCCGAGGCCGAGAAAGCTGAGCGCGGCGCCGAGCAGAATGTTGAGCACCGCATCCGACATGGCAAAGACGACGACCGGCGCAATGACATTGGGCAGGATGTGACGACCAATGATTCGTGCCGGACCGTTGCCCAGAGTCTTGGCGGCGAGAACATACTCCTGATTCTTGGCAACCAGTATTTCCCCTCGCACCAAGCGGGCATAAGCAACCCAACCCACCAGACCTATGCCGATGAAGAGATTGCGTAATCCGGGTCCGAGCATGGCAACGATGCCAATGACAAGGACGATGAAGGGAAAAGCGACGACGACATCGACGATGCGCATGACAATCGAGTCGACCTTGCCTCCGAAGTAACCGGCGATTGACCCGACAATAATCCCGACCACAAACGTAATTGTGGTCGGGACGATACCGATCAGCAGATTGAGGTGAGCGGCATAGACCACCCGCGTGGCGACGTCGCGGCCGAAGTTATCCGTTCCGAACGGATGCTCCTTACTTGGTGGCTGCAAGGGCATGCCGAACGCTTCCGGGGTGTAAGGCACGACGAATGGTCCGACGATCGCTATGAGGACAATGACGAGCAAGAGCGCGGCGCCCGTGATGAGCGTGCCATTGACGCGCGTGCCCGTATTCTTGGAGCGTCGTCCTGAAACCGACTCTGCCGTTGTTGGAGTGACGACGGCCGTGGTTCCGCTAGTCATACGAAACCCTCGGGTCAAGGAGGGCGTAGGTCATGTCTGTCAGAAGGTTGACTGTAATGACGAGCACCGCCATTACCAGGGTAACGGCCTGGATGACGGGATAGTCCCTGGCCTGAATCGATGAGACCATCAGAAAACCGAGCCCGGGAATCGCGAAAACCGTCTCGATGATGACCGTGCTCCCGATCAGGAAGCCGAGGTTCACGCCGAGGACCGTCACGGTCGAAATGAGTGACGGGCGGAGCACGTGCCCGGTCACGACGCGGGAGTTAGTCAGCCCCTTGGCGCGGGCGGTCGTCGCATATTGCGCGCGCAAGTTGCCAACCATGCTGCTGCGCAGGCTGCGGATGAGGATTGGCGCCATGGCGAGCGCGATTGTCAGTGAGGGGAGAAACAGGTAGTGCAAGTGTTCGGGAAACGTTTCCCCGTAGCCACC
>JAICRA010000176.1 GCA_025937615.1 Thermomicrobiales bacterium
GCACGGGCCGCATCGATGCAGACCTGCGCGTGCAAGTCGTTGGGCACCCCGATGGTGACCATGTCGAGATCGTCACGCTGCAGCATCTCCCGGTAGTCGGTGAAGTGATGAGGGATACCGAACTGATCGGCCAGGGCACGGCCACGCTCGGGACCGGGCGAGGCGATGGCGACGACTTCGGCATTCGGCACATGCGTAAAGGCCTCGGCGTGCAGGTGTCCGATGAACCCGGCACCGATGATGCCGACGTTGACGCGATCCCTGTTAGCCATGCTCATCGCCCTCCACGTCTCCCCGTTGCGGCTGGCCACAACCTTTTGGCTTGTGCCGGTTCGTTTCTGGAAGAGCCTATCATCCTCCCAGGCAAAGGGAGCGAGATGAGTACCGCGGACGCGTTCTCACTGATTGACGAGTTTCACACCCTGTACTACAGCAGCCGCGAACAGACATGGGGGAACACATTCTGGCTGGGTCATCATGTGCTCAAGTGCCCACTCGATCTCTGGATGTACCAGGAAATTCTGCATGAGGTGCAGCCGGAGCTGATTATCGAGACAGGCACGTATCAAGGTGGAAGCGCTCTGTTCCTGGCCTCCATCTGTGATCTCTTGCGGCGCGGACACGTGCTGACCATTGACGTAGATCGACGAGAAGACCGACCACGGCATCCGCGGATTACGTACCTCAATGGGTCCTCGACCTCGAACGCGATCCTGCGCCAGGTGCGCCGGCGAGCCGAAGGCGCGTCCCGCGTCCTGGTCATCCTCGATTCGGGCCACGCCAAGGAGCATGTCCTGGCAGAGCTGCACGCCTACGCGCCGCTCGTTACGCCGGGCAGCTACGTTATCGTCGAAGACACGAATCTGAATGGGCATCCCGTCGAACCCGCCCATGGCCCGGGACCGGCAGAGGCTGTTGAGGAGTTCCTGGTGGCGAACGATGCGTTTGTCAGGGACGAGAGCCGGGAGAAGTTCAAGCTGACCTTCAATCCCGGAGGCTATCTCAAGAAGCGGGAGACGGCGACCGGCCGCTCTCCTAGCTCCCTCCGCGGTCGCCTGTGGCATCACCTTCGGATCGACAAGCGCCTTCGCGGCTGAGGAAGGATCGGGAGATATCGGACATACGCACCCACGTCAATTTAATCAGCGAAAGGTTTCAGTGATCCGTGCTCGCGGCAATACGCCGCCACCCACCTTCGTACGTTGTGACGATGCCCAGGTCATCGACCTCTATCTCGGCGACGAACGCGCCCCCCGCGGATTCGTAGCGGTAGCGCCGCTCCGCAAGGCGAATGTATCGCTGTGGCAGTGGTTCGAGCGTCAGCTCAGGAAAGCGAACCCAGGCCGCAGTCACCGCAACCCCCTCGCCAATTGCGGGGGCGAGGCGGCGGATCGGCAAGGTATTGGTCGCTGGGGTGATCCCCAGATCGACGTCCACCAGACCGTGCAACGCCATCGGTTCATCCTGGGGCATGGACGGATCCAGCGAAGGTTCGCGCTCGATCTGCCAGCGCTGGTCCGGGGCGACGGTGAGCCTCAGCTTCCGGGGTTTGATCGTGTCGCCCAAGCGCATTGCGATCTCGACTGTTCGGGTCGACCAATCAGGGGCCAGCGCAATCACGTAATCCACCATGACCGGCACGGCGGCGACTTCTGCCAGGACGATTCCCTGCAGTCGCCAACCGTCCGACTTCCGCTCTAGCTGGCACCAATCGCTCCCGGGGGAGTCGATTCGCTGCCAGAGCACCGTGCGCATCGAACTCTTCAACTCCGCCGCCGATTCCGGACCGGTCATCCTCGTTGTACCGATCCGCTCAGACCGTCACCTTCACCTGCCCATCCTCGACGGCTACCGGGTAGGTGCGCACGCGTAGCCGGGGAGAGGAAAGGCTTTTACCGGTGACGATGTCGAACTCGATGCCGTGCCACGGGCAGGTGACGATCTCACCCTCGCGTACCCACGTGAACTTCCAGTCAGTTGCGGCGGAGCAGGCCATCGTGCCGTTGACCGTCCCCGCGCAGAGCGGACCAAACTGATGGGGACAGACATTAGGGAGGGCGTAAAATTCTCCGTTGACGTTGAAGACGCCGACCTCGACTCGCCCGAGCTGCACGACGCGGTGGGTCCCCGGCGGAAACTCGTCTACAGACCCCACGACATACTCAGCCATCCCCTATCACTCCATCACCCGTTCTACAGCTTGCCCGCTGGCGCCGTGATGCCGAAGAGATTCAGCGCGTTCTCGCCCATGATCTTGCGCTTGGCGTCGGCTGGCATCGGCAGCTTCATGATGGTGCGTGGGTGGTCGAAGTCGTGGTGCGGCCAGTCGGAAGCGAAGATGATCCGCTCCGGTCCGCCGATGAGGTCGATGGTGGCCACCAGATCCTTCGGGTTGTCCGGCTCCTCGATCGGCTGCGTCGCGAACCACATCCGCTCCCGGATGTACTCGCTCGGTCGTTGCTCCAGGAACGGCACCATGCGGCGGTACTCGTTGAAGTACTTGTCCATCCGCCACATCATGTAGGGCACCCAGGCGATTCCCGCTTCGGTGAAGACGACACGCAGATTGGGGAAGCGCGCCGGAACCCCGGAGTGGATGAGGCTGGTCAAATTGGCCATCATCGCGAACGAGTGGGAGAGGACCTGCCGGCCGAAATGGTTCTCAAACTGATCGAGCTGACAGGGAAAGGCCGGCGTCACCACCGTCACGCTGTGCAGACAGACGGGTAGCCCGGTCGCATCCGCGGCGGCCATGATCGGGTCGTACTTGCGGTGCCCCCAGAGCGGGTTGACTCCCGCGGTCGGTAGATAGATGCCTACGATGCGTTCCTCTTTGGCGTAGCGCTCGATCTCCCGCGCCGCCGCTTCCGGATCCTGCGGGCTGGCCAGGAGGACTCCGTAGAGCCCTTGCTCCTTGAGCAGCCATTCTTCCATCAGCCAGCGGTTGTAGGCCTGGGCCAGGGCCGTGGCGTACTCGATATTCGGCAGGCAGGCGAAGGAGAGCATGTGGTCCGGGAAGAGGATGCCGATGTCGATCTCGAGGGCGCTCAGCTCGGCGCGCATCTCCGCCGCCGTATCAACCGAGCGGTAGGCATGGCTCCCCTGGATCGGGGGGTCGAGCCGCAGGTTAGGAGCAAAACCGGGGACCTGGAGGTAGGGATACGATGCCCCATGCAGTGATTCGAGTGAAAGTCTCCACGGCAGATCGCAGTAGGGCGCCAGCGCCCCCGGCGGGTCGTTGACATGCACGTCGGCATCGACGACCACCATATCCGCCAGCGTCAATCGTTCAGTTCGTTCAATCGTCGACGTCGTCGACATGGAATATCTCCTTTCCCGCCGCAGTTCCCTTCGCTGCCTGGGCAAAGGTAGCCGGTGAGATGAGGAAGCCCCCGGCGCTGGCCGAGCCGTGGATGACCTCGAACAGTTAGGCCGAGCAAGGAGCCACGTCACCGGGTGAATTCTGACGCCCCCGCCCGAGACCAGATCGACAAAGCGGCGGGGCAGTTCCACAGAACTATAGGCGCGCTCAGCTCGCGACGGATCGACGCGCTGCGCCGGCCGTCGTGGTGGCGGATGTCCATCCGCTGACGCTCGAAGCCGAGTAAGAGAACGCCTTCGTCGCCGAATAGTCGCTGATCCATCCCGAATCGACCGCTTAGGAGATGCTCAATGTTCCTCGCACCCGACACGACTGAAATCGGCAAAGCCTAGCATCGTATCGGTTGAGTCAGTCCTGGCTACCCCGCGGACGGGGCAGCCAGCTGCTGTAACACGAGGTGGCTAGCTCCCGTAGATGCGCTGCAACTGGGCCTCGGCCTGCTGCACCGCACCTGCCGCATCCCCCGTCTGGATCGCCTGGGCAACCATATCGACGATGACGTACCGTGCGAAGGCCTCGGCGGCCTTCTGATTCGATGGGCCGGCATATCCCTTGGGCCGGCCGTATTCCGATACCGCCGGGAAGGGGGCCAGCGCCGGATTTCCGGTATACATCTCGTGGTCGGCGTATCCGGGTGCCATCGGGATGATGTAGCCCTCCTGCGACTCCAGCCAGGGAATGAAGACCTCCGGTGTGAAGAAGTACTCCAGGAACTCCACGGCCGCGTCCGCATTCGGCGAGTAGCTCATCGCGGCAAAGGAGCGGCTGCCGAGGAGA
>JAICRA010000104.1 GCA_025937615.1 Thermomicrobiales bacterium
AAGTCCGACGAGGAGCAGGCCAGGATTGCGGAGGCGGCACGCATTACGGACGCGGCGTTCGTCGCGGCGACATCGGCTGTCGAGCCCGGCATCACCGAGAAAGCCCTGGCGTGGCGGATAGAGTCCGCGATGCACGAACTCGGCGCGGACGGACCCGGTTTCCCGATCATCGTCGCCGCCGGACCTCACGGCGCGCGCCCGCATCACGACCCGAGCGATCGGCCAATTGCGGAAGGCGAGCCGGTGGTGATCGATATGGGCGCCATGATCGGCGGGTACTCGGCCGACCTCACCCGCACCATCTGTCTTGGCGAAGCGCCGCCGGAGTTCATCGACAGATACAATACCGTGCTGAGCGCTCAGCGACGTGCACTGACGCAGATCCGAGCCACTATGACTGGCCGAGAGGCGGACGCGGTCGCCAGGGACGCGCTCTCCGCCGCCGGCTATGGCGAGCAGTTCGTGCATGGGCTCGGGCATGGAGTCGGGCTGAGCATTCATGAGTTTCCGTCCCTGGGGAAGACCTCTGACGACATCCTGGATTCAGGCCACGTCGTCACGATTGAGCCGGGGGTGTATTTCGAGGGCTGGGGTGGCATCCGTATCGAGGATCTCTGCGTCGTCACCCCGACGGGACTCGATGTCCTTTCGGCAGCCCCCAAATAGGAGAAGTAGTGGTCGATGATTGAAACAGGTGATCTGAGAAAGGGGCTGACGCTCAACCTCGACGGGCGGCTCGTCAAGGTCGTCGATTTTTCTCACAACAAGCAGGGGCGCGGGTCCGCCCAGGTCCGGATGACCCTTCGCGACCTTCGCACCGGGTCGCTGACGCAGCACACCGTGCAGGCGGGAGCCAAGTTTCCGCAAGTCCGGCTCGACCGGCAGCACGTTCAGTATCTCTATGCGGACGGCGACCAGCACCATTTCATGGACACTGAAACCTTCGACCAGGTCGTGCTCGACGCGGCCACGATCGGCGAGTCGGGGAGATTCATTCGCGAGAACGATGTCGTCGATCTGTTGACTTACAACGGGGAACCGATCGACATCGAGTTACCGCCATCGGTCACCCTTACCGTGACCAATACCGATCCGGGGTTGAGAGGCGACACCGCCAGCGGCGCAACTAAACCTGCGACCCTGGAAACAGGGCTGGTCGTCAATGTTCCGCTGTTCATCAACATCGGCGATACCCTGAAGATCGACACGCGGTCCGGGGAATACATCGAGCGGGTCAGCTAGGTGACCCAGCCGAGCGGCTCAGAACCGGGACCGCCGGACCCAGAACAGGTCGCCGATCTGGTGCAGTCCCTCGCCACGGTCATGCGCCAGTCTTCGATCACGGAGTTGGATCTCGATCTGGGAGACGTTTCGGTGCGGCTGCGCCGACCGGCGCCGGACCATGACGGCGGCGAGATGCGGCTGGACAACCAACCGGTGGCGACAACCGAATCGACCTCGCCGGAGATCTTGATTACGGCTCCGATGATCGGCACGTTCTACGCCGCATCGACGCCCGGAGCGCAGCCGTTCGTGGTCGAGGGCGATGAGGTTTATGTTGGACAGACGATCGGCATCATCGAAGCGATGAAGATCATGAACGAGATCGCCGCTGACCGGGCTGGCGTGGTCGAGGCGATTCTCGTTGGGAACGGACAACCAGTTGAATATGGTTCGCCGCTGATGCGGCTTGGGGCTGGCAGGAGCGATCGCGGATGACCACCAGGCTGCTGCCGGTTGGCGCATTCGTCAGCCTCTTTCGGGAGGCGCTGGAGTCAGACCCGATCTATACGGATCTCTGGCTGGAAGGCGAGATCAGTGATGTCAGTCGGTCGTCGGCGGGGCATGTCTACTTCACGCTGCGAGACGACGACGGTTGTCTGAAGTGTGTAATGTTTCGCGGACAGGCGCTTCGGCAGCATCACCCGCTGAGGTTTGGTGACCAGGTCGTCGTGCATGGCGGGCTGTCGATCTATCCGCGTTCCGGCGCTATCCAGCTTGTCGCTGACCTCATTCAGCCCGCCGGGCTCGGGGCAGCCTCGCTCGAGCTGGAGTACCTCCGGCAGCGACTTGAAGCTGAGGGACTCTTCGATCCGCTCCGCAAGCGCCCGCTGCCGACAACGCCCGGCACGGTCGGCGTCGTGACCTCGTTACATGGCGCCGCCTGGCACGACATCGTCCAGGTCGTTGCCCGGCGCTATCCCCTGGCCGACCTAGTGCTGTCACCGGCGCAAGTGCAGGGCGATGGCGCCGCAGAGAGCATCGTGCGGGCACTGCAGACACTACAAGACCAAGCAGACGTCGACGTCGTCATCCTTGCTCGCGGCGGCGGTGCCGCTGACGACCTGTCCGCGTTCAACGACGAACGGGTCGTCCGGGCGGTGTTCGCCTTCCGCGTCCCGGTCGTGGCCGGTGTTGGTCACGCGACCGATCGGACACTGGTCGAAGATGTCGCCGACGTCGTTGCGCCGACACCATCGGCGGCCGCGGAACTCTGTGTCCCATCGATCTCAGACTTGAGCGAGCGCTTGCATGCGCTCGAGTCTCGTCTGGTCTGGTCGTTGGCGACGAAGCGAGGCGACGCTGAGGCGGCGCTACTCGCTGCTTCCCACCGGCTGATCGCGGCAGGCCCTGTTCCAGGGCTACGAGAGCGTCGAATCGAAATCGAATCGGCCGCAATTCGCATGCGTGGGGTCGTGTCGGACACGTTTTCACGGAGTAGGCAGAGCGTCGCGGTTTTCGACGCCATGCTTTCCGCGCTCGATCCCACAGCGGTGCTTCAACGCGGCTACGCGGCGCTGCAACGCGGCAGTGATGGCCGGCCGATCTTCAGCGTCAGCCAGGCAGAACCTGGCACACGAATTGTTGCTCTTCTGGCGGATGGAACCCTGAACTCAAGCGTGGAGTCCGCCGTGCCCTGTTCGCCAACGATGGTGACCAACCAATGAATGGTCTTGCAGATAGTCCGCCCTCGTTGGAAACGATCAGCAGCCTAGCCAAAGTCGGAGCATTTGAAGAGACGCTTGCGGCGCTCGAGCTGGTGGTCGAGCATCTGGAGCGGGGACGCCTGACCATGGACGAGTCGCTAGCCTGGTATGAGGCTGGACTCGGCCTGATGCGCCGTTGTTCTCAGCTTCTCGAGCAAGCGGAGCTGCGCATTAGCGCACTCGATGCCGGGAACCCGGTGCGAGCCGGGAGCAACCGCAAAACGAGCAGTGACGACTCCTGGCACGCCGATGCCTCGTAGAGCGTCGCAACTACGCTGCCTCGCGGCGCCCTCGCCAGAGGCGCGACGACCATGAACCATCGCGCCATGCTCGAACCGCTTCCGGCCGGGAAATTACCCGGCTGGCTTCTGCGCAAGGTACTACCCGGGCCAGCCCGCGATCCCGACATCCTGGTCGGTCCCGGACTGGGACGAGATGCGGCAGCTGTCACCGTTGGCGATCGCGTCATTGTGGCGAAGAACGATCCCATCACCTTTGCCTCCGAGGGAGGTGCGGCCCATCTCGTCGAAGTCAACGCCAACGACGTCGCATGCATGGGGGCCACGCCGAGGTGGCTCCTGGTGACAGCTCTCTTACCCCATGGAGTAACCCCGGCGGACGTGCTCAATCAGTTTGCGGAGTTACGAGAGACCTGCAGACACCGCTCCGTCGAGCTGATCGGCGGGCACACTGAGATCGTGCCGGGACTGGCGCGGCCGATTCTCGTCGGCATGATGCTCGGCGACACAGCTCCTGGCGAGCTGGTGCGGCCCGGGGAGGCCCGGCCCGGGGATGTCCTCCTGGTCACGAAGGGACTCGCAATCGAGGGAACGGCTCTCCTGGCGAGAGAGCGCGCCGACGTACTGCAGGAGCGACTTGGCGAGGTCACGGTTCGCGCCGCCGCGCGCCTGCTGGACCAACCCGGAATCTCCATCGTGGCGGAGGCCGAAATTGCTCGGCGCACCGGCGAGATTACCGCTCTGCATGATCCCACCGAAGGTGGCTTCGCTACCGCGGTGCGCGAGCTGGCGATCGTCTCGCGGACAGGGGTTGAAATCGACGCCGAAGCGATACCAATTCTGGATGAAACCCGTGTCGTCGCGGAAGCACTCGATATCGATCCGCTGGGGATGCTCGCGTCCGGATCACTGCTGATCGCCGCGCGACCAGCGGGCGTGCTGGCCATCTTGCGCGACGTCGAAGCAGCTGGAATTCCGATCAGTGTCGTGGGAAGACTGACCGAGGATCCAGCGGAAGCGTCGATCATTGACGCTGGGGAGAGACGACCGCTGCCCGAGTTCGCCATAGACGAGGTTGCCCGCGTGCTATCCGGGAGCGGGAAATTAGACTCCGCGCTCTCGGCTCCGAGCCCATGAGTCTCCTTCTCGTCGGCAGCGTCAATGCCCACGTCGGTTTCCGCGACGGGATGGCCATTCTCCAATCTGGAGGATCAGCCATCGACGCGGTCGTCGCCGTGATCCGGAAAGTCGAGGCGAACCCGGACGACCACTCAGTCGGGTTCGGAGGCCTGCCGAACCTGGAGGGTGAGGTCGAGCTCGATGCCAGCCTCATGGACGGCCGCACCCTCGCCACAGGCGCCGTGGCGGCCTTGCACGGGTATCAGGACGCCATCGCCCTGGCTCGCGTCGTCATGGACGAGCTGCCACACGTCCTGGTGGTTGGGTCGGGCGCGGGCCGCCTCGCCGGCGAGGCCGGGTTCCCGCCTCAGGATCTGCTGACGCCGGAAGCACGCGTCATCTGGGAATCACCCTTTACTGAGGTTGGGACCGCAGACGCCTATTGCGAGAAGATGCGAGATCTTGCCGGGCGATTGAGCCGGGACCCGGAACGCCCGCACGACGCGCACGGTACCGTCAATGTCATCGCCCGCGATGCCGCCGGGAACCTCGCGAGCGGTGTGAGCACCTCGGGATGGGCCTGGAAGTTCCCCGGCCGAGTCGGCGACTCCCCGATCATCGGCGCCGGCAACTATGTTGACAACCGATGGGGTGCTGCGACCTGCACTGGTCGCGGTGAAATGGCGCAGCGATGCTGCACCGCTCACAGCGTGGTGACGTTCATGCGCTGCGGAATGCCGCTGTCGGAGGCGCTGCGACAGGCTGCCGCGGATCTCCACCGGCTTCCGGACGAGTACCGCAGCGAAGTCAATATCATCGCTGTCGACCGGGACGGCCGCCATGCCGCAGTCTCGACCGCACCCGGGAAAACGTACATCGCCATGTCCGGCACCGAGAACGACATCGTCGAGCTGGAACGCACGTTCATGCCGCCGACTGATGCCTCTACTTCGAGTACCGGTTAGGGCCTCGACTCAGAGCTAGCGAGTCGTGCAGAAGTCGCTACACGTCCTTGTTCAGTGTCTCGAGGAACTCGTCGTTCGCCTGCGTCTTTGACAACCGGCTTAGAAGGAGCTCGGTGCCCTCACTTCCGCCGAGCATCGAGACCATCCGCCGCATCGTCCAGACCTGACGCAACGTCGATTCATCGAGCAGAAGCTCTTCCCGCCGTGTTCCGGAGCGCTGGATGTCAATCGATGGATAGATGCGCCGTTCCGCAAGTTTGCGGTCCAGGTGCAACTCCATATTCCCGGTGCCCTTGAACTCTTCGTAGATGACGTCATCCATCCGGCTGCCGGTGTCGATCAAGCAGGTGGAGACCACCGTCAAGCTGCCGCCACCCTCGATGTTCCGGGCGGCGCCGAAGAAGCGCTTGGGCGGGTACAGGGCGACGGGATCGATACCACCGGAGAGGGTGCGGCCACTCGGTGGCACGGCGAGGTTATAGGCCCGCGCCAGTCGAGTGATCGAGTCGAGCAGGATCACCACGTCTCGACCACCTTCGACGAGCCGCTTGGCACGCTCGAGCGCCATCTCCGCGACTTTGGTGTGGTCTTCCACCGGCTCATCGAACGTCGATGAGATCACTTCACC
>JAICRA010000112.1 GCA_025937615.1 Thermomicrobiales bacterium
GCGGTGGTGATTGCCGATACGATTCTGGCGCCGTTCACCCCTTCCAGCACCGCGCGCAGCGGCGGGACGATTTATCCGGTAATTAAAAATTTGCCGCCGCTCTATGATTCGAAGCCCGACGACCCGTCCATGCGGCGTATGGGCTCCTATATTATGTGGGTAGCGATCGCGGCGACCTGCGTAACCAGCTCGATGTTCCTGACCGCCCTGGCGCCCAACCTGCTCGCGGTCGAGTTAGTGAGAAAGACCGCCAAAATTGAAATTGCGTGGCTTGACTGGTTCAAATACTTCGCGCCTGTCGGCATCCTTCTGCTCGCCACGTTGCCACTGCTTGCGTATTGGATTTATCCGCCGGAGGTGAAAGAGGGAAAGGCGGTTCAGTCCTGGGCGGCAACGGAGCTGGAAAAAATGGGCGCGTTCACGCGGAGGGAGATTATCCTGGCAGTTCTGGTCCTGATCGCTCTGGTGATGTGGATCTTTCGAGGCGATGAAGTCAACGCCACCACGGCTGCGCTTATCGTCATCTCATTGATGCTGATCCTCAACGTCGTGACCTGGGATGACATCGTTAAAAATTCCGCGGCTTGGAACACATTGGCGTGGTTCGCGACTCTGGTCGCCCTCGCCGATGGCCTGACTCGTGTCGGTTTCGTCAAGTGGTTCGCCGAGACCGTTGCCGGTCAACTCAGCGGCGTTCCCCCAGCCGTAGCAGTCGCGGCTCTATTATTTATTAACTTCTTCGGTCACTACCTGTTCGCCAGCGTTACTGCCCACGTCACAGCCATGATCCCGGTGCTGCTGGCGGTCGCGTCGACGATTCCCGGGGTCAACATGCATACGCTTGCGCTCGGGATGTGCCTGCAGCTCGGCATTATGGGCATTTTGACCCCTTACGCAAGCGGTCCAAGTCCGGTCTATTACGGCAGCGGTTATCTGCCGTCAGCGGATTACTGGCGCCTCGGCGCGATTTTCGGCGTGATTTTCTTCGTTGTGTTTCTGGTTATCGGCGTTCCCTGGATGCTGGCGATTCGATGAACGGCGGAATCGCGCTTAAACAACTTCGACAGATTGAGAGGCTGTGGCTGCGCATATCCAGGATAACTTACTGGATGGGGAAAGCAGATCACGATCTTGAGCAATCAAAAGCAAGGAGACTAGATAAATATGCACGTTACCGATTATCTGGTGCATTTCTCCAATATCCTGATGCTGGCGGCGTATTCCGTGCGCGACATCCTGTGGCTGCGCTGGTTTGCCGTTGCCGCCGCGCTCACCAACATCCCGTACTTCCTCCTTCAGGGCACCGTGCTCTGGCCACCGGTTCTCTGGGCACTCGTATTCACCGCCATCAATCTCTATCAGATCGCGCGCCTCTACCTCGAGCGACGTCCGGTAGTGCTCTCCCAGGACGAGCAAAAGCTCTATGATCTGGGATTCCGCTCGCTTCGTCCCCGCGAGTTCGTTTCACTGTCGCTCGTGGGGGAATGGAAGGATGCCGAGCCCGGCGAGAGAGTCATAACCGAAGGAGAGCCGGTGTCGTCCCTGAGCATTCCGATCACCGGAAGTGCAGACGTCCACAGTCGCGGCGAGCGCATCGGGGCGCTGGCACCAGGCCACATCATCGGCACTGCGCTGGCCCTCACCGGAGAACCATCGCCGGTGGAAGTGACCTTCACCGAGCCCGCACGTTACATGCGCTGGTCGCTTCCAAGCCTGCGCAGGTTCATGGACGCGCGGCCGGACCTGCGCGTAACGCTGCAAGGTCTGGTGAACCGCGACTTGGCCGAAAAACTCAATCTTGTAGTTAAATAGACTCAACCGAGCGCAACGAGGCAGGTAAATAAATCGAGGTGATTAGTTGATCGGAGCGCCTTGGATGCTGGCGATGGGTGAACAGCGCCTAGCGTGCTTAAAACAACTTCGGTAGATCGAGAGGAAGGCTATGGCAGCCAACGAGTTCAGAATCGAGCACGATTTTCTCGGTGACCGCGAGGTGCCGACGGATGCATACTACGGTATCCAGACGTTAAGAGGGAAGGAGAACTTCCATATCACAGCCATGCCAATCTCGCGGGAGCCCTATTTCGTCAAGGCGTTCGGCTATGTCAAAAAGGCTGCCGCAATGGCGAATCGCGATCTTGGCGTGCTCGATCGCAAGATTGCTGACGCGATCATCGGCGCCTGCGATCGTGTAATTGCGGGTGACATGCTCGATCAGTTCATTACCGACTTCATTCAGGGCGGCGCGGGTACCTCGACCAACATGAACGCCAATGAAGTCATCGCCAATCTCGCTCTCGAAAGCCTCGGCCACAAAAAGGGCGAGTACCAGTACGTCAATCCCAATGACCATGTGAACTTCGGCCAGTCAACGAACGACGTATATCCGACTGCCTTTCACCTCGGGCTGATTCTCCGGCTGGAAAGTTACATGGAGGCGCTGCGACAACTTCAGGCGGCTTTCTTCGCCAAGGCCCGGGAATTCGACAAGGTGCTCAAGATGGGCCGCACCCACCTGCAGGACGCCGTCCCGATGTCCCTGGGGTCCGAGTTTCACGGCTGGGGCACGACGATCGGGGAAGAAGTGGAACGACTCGCCAGCGTGAGGCAAATGCTGCAATGTGTGAACCTGGGCGCCACCGCGATTGGCACCACGGTTACCGCAGCGCCTGGTTATCCTGCGTTGGCGACAAAACATCTTTCCGACATCACCGGCATCAAATTCTGCCTGGCCGAGGACCTGATCGAGGCTACCTCCGATACGGGCGACTACGTGCTGTTATCAGGCGTGATCAAGCACACCGCGGCCAAGCTCACCAAGATCTGCAACGATCTCCGAATGCTGGCTTCCGGACCTCGCTGCGGGTTAAACGAGATCAACCTGCCGCAGATGCAGCCGGGTTCTTCGATCATGCCCGGCAAGGTCAATCCGGTCATCCCTGAGGTCGTGAACCAGACGAGCTTCCTCGTGATCGGGCTCGACGTCACCGTGACGCTCGCCGCTTCGGCCGGGCAGCTGCAGCTCAACGTCATGGAGCCGGTCATCACCTTCGCGCTCTTTGCGTCGATCGCGACGATGGAGCGCGCCGTCAACAGCCTCCGGGTAAATTGTGTCCAAGGCATCACGGCCAATGACGAGCGCACCCGCGACATGGTGCTCAATTCGCTCGGAATCGTGACCGTGCTCAAGCCTTCGCTCGGTTACAAGCAGTGCGCCGAGCTCGCTCGCGAAGGCTATGAGACCGGCAAGAGCCTGCACGACATTGTCGTAAACGAGAGGAAGCTCCTCAGCCAACAGAAATGGAATGAGATCTTCTCGTTCGAGAATCTGATCAAGCCCAAGTTCGAGCAATGAGCCCGAAGCTGCAAACTCTTGCCTGAAGATAAGCCAATTGCCACTTTGCCCCACCTCATGGGCGTCCTTCCAGTGATCTCGAGGGACACGCGGCATGGCTGCGTCTGAGCGGGGGACTGCTTGTCACTTCGGCATGGAGCCATTGGAGTGTTCCCTTCGGTCAACGCCTCCTCCTGACCTAGGGCTCGCTGATAGCCGCGATTAGCTTTGACCTGTCCGGCACCGTCTAGATGGTTAAGTAATTGCCTACTCAATCTTTCATAATACCTCGAGATGCCAGAATGGCCGCCGCAATAGCCAAACGCTTCGGCCTGCGCGGCGGGGCAGTGCTGCCGCGCCGCTTCACTTGTCTGTTCGCAGTGATCGCCATCGCGCTGGCGGGAACAGCGTATGGCGCAGCGCCGATCCGGCCTAACCCGGAATCCCTCGAACGCGCCACACCCGAGTTGATCAAACGGCTCCGTGCCGAACCGTACGATTATTTTAGATTCGTCAACCGCTCCTGGATCGCACGAGTGTGCGACGACTTCGGCAGGGATCTGGAAGGCTTGCCAGTTATCCGTTTGCACGGCGACGCCCACGTCGAGCAGTTCGCGCTGACGCGAGATGCATGGGGGCTCGATGATTTCGATGACTCTGCCAGAGGGCCGGCTGTTGTCGATGTCGTGCGGTTCCTGGGTTCGGTCGACCTGGTCGCTCGCCGGCGTTCCTGGCAACAGGAGCGCGACAGGTTGTTCGATAGCTTCGTCGGAGGATACAAGCGAGGTCTCCTAGAGCCCGATCATTTGCCGCCTCCACCCGACATTGTGGGCCGGCTGCGGACCGCGGCGCCCGCGACCCGCGCAGCGTTGCTCGCCTGGGGCGAGAGCAAAATGCAACCGCTGGCCGATGCGTCCATGAAAGCCGTGGCGGGCGGGATGGAAGCGTTTGCGCAGATCATGTTGCGCGAGCGCCCCGACCTCGGGCCGGAGTATCTTCGCGTGGTTCGCGCCGGCTCGATTCAAAGCGGCGTCGGTAGCGCTGTGACTCCGAAAATTATGATCCGCGTGCGCGGGCCGTCCGACGATCCGGCTGACGATGAGCTTCTCGAATCCAAAAAGATCGGCGACCTCAACGGTCTGAGTTGCCTCAAGACTCCGATGGTTAATCCAACGCTCCGCATCATCGACGGAAGCAAACAGCTCGGCCGGTTGAGGCACAACATACTGGCGGCTGGACCGGAGCTTATGGTTCCTGAGGTGATGGCTCGCGGGGAACGATTGCAGGACTGGTGGATTCGCAGCCTGGATCCCTCTTACAGTCAGATTCGTTTGACCGACCTCCGCTCCGTCGGAGATCTGGCCGCAATCAGCTACGACGCCGGTGTCCAGCTCGGCGCGGGACGACTTCACGATCGGACGGTGCTGCTGAGCACCTATGACCGAAAACGACTGCTCGGCGCTACGGGCAAGCTCGAGAAACGCTATCGGCAGGAAGCCACTAAATTAGTCGATGACCTGCTTCATGGCTGGCGCGAGCTCGGACGACGATGAATCCGTGGAATCATACCCGCTGCAGTGTTTTTTTGCCGAGGTGGATAGGTCGACGCTTCGCGGTGTTCATATACGGCAATTAGTGACCGAGCTTTTTCGATCGACGCCCAACGGAGAAAAGTGACTGTGATTAACTGGCTTCTTCTCTTCATCCCGATCGCCTTGATCTTGGAGCGCGCCTGGCCGGAGGCACACACCTGGATCTTCTTTGCGGCTGCTGTGGCAATTATTCCGATCGCGCGACTCATCGTCCAGGCGACGGAACATATCGCGGTCCGGACCGGCGATGCCGTAGGCGGACTGTTGAACGCAACCTTCGGCAACGCTCCGGAACTCATTATTGCTGTGGTCGCGCTCAAGGCGGGCCTGTTCGATATGGTGCGCGCGTCCCTGATCGGAGCGATTCTGGCGAACCTGCTGCTGGCTCTCGGAATCGCCTTTCTCCTCGGCGGAATGCGTTACCACAATCAGGAATACAACGCCGGCGCAACTCGACTGTACAGCTCGATGATGCTCATCGCGGTCATCAGCCTGATTGTGCCGAGCGCGTTCAACCGTTTTTTTTCTCCGGACGAGACGATACGTCAAGAGGAACTGCTGAACATGGGCATGGTGATTGTCCTCTTAATCGCTTACGCCCTCTATCTCGTCTTCATGCTCAAGACCCATGCGGAATTTTTCGCCGGTGCAAACGCTGAGGGAGAACACCACGGCACCGGCGAACATTGGGGACTTCCACGGGCAGTTGGCAGCCTCGTTGTCGCATCGGTGTTGGCGGCATGGATGAGCGAGATTCTGGTCGGGGCCGCCGAAGGAACCGGCAAGGCTCTGGGCATGTCGCAGACGTTTATCGGTATCGTTTTTCTCGCCATTGTTGGGGGCGCC